>NZ_DBNGVP010000159.1:0-10132 GCF_057119385.1 Archangium sp.
CTGCGAGGTGCAGGTCTCCTACGCCATCGGCGTGGCTGACCCCGTCAGCGTGCTGGTGGAGACCTTCGGTACGGCCACCGTGCCCGAGGAGAAGATCCAGAACGCCATCAAGCGCACGTTCGGTCTCAAGCCGCGGGAGATCACCGAGTACCTGGATCTGCAGCGGCCCATCTACCAGAAGACGGCCGCGTACGGTCACTTCGGCCGCACCGAGAAGGAGTTCACCTGGGAGCGCACCGACAAGAAGGACGCGCTGCGCGAGGCCGTGGCGGGCCCGGCCGGCACCTCCCGGCTGAAGGCCGTCTGATTCGACGCTGAACGTCTCAAGTGGTTGAAACGCGCGTGAGCCCCGGTAAGGCTCACGCGCGTTTTCATTTTCTCCACCCCCGGAAGGACTCCCATGGCGAAGGTCGTGAGCCTCAAGAAGCGGACGAAGGTCAACCAGGCCCCGGTGCACGCGGACATCCAGGATCCGCTCCAGGCGGAGAAGGGCCGCGGCCGCATCGAGTGGGCTGGCCGCACCATGCCGGTGCTGAACCAGATCCGCGAGCGCTTCGCGAGGCAGAAGCCGCTGAAGGGCGTGCGGCTGGCGGCGTGTCTGCACGTGACGGCGGAGACGGCCAACCTGGTGCTCGCCCTGAAGGAGGGCGGCGCGGACGTGGCCCTGTGCGCCTCCAACCCGCTGTCCACCCAGGACGACGTGGCGGCCTCGCTGGTGGTGGACCACGCCATCTCCGTCTTCGCCATCAAGGGCGAGGACAACGACACCTACTACCGCCACATCCACGAGGCGCTGAACACGCGGCCCCAGCTCACCATGGATGACGGGGCGGACGTGGTGGGCGTGCTGCACAACGAGCGCACGGAGCTGCTGGAGCACGTCATCGGCGGCACCGAGGAGACCACCACGGGCGTGGTGCGCCTGCGCGCCATGGCGAAGGAGGGCGTGCTGAAGTACCCGATCATCGCCGTCAACGACGCGAAGACGAAGCACCTCTTCGACAACCGCTACGGCACGGGCCAGTCCACCATCGACGGCATCATCCGCGCCACCAACCGGCTGCTGGCCGGCAGCGTCTTCGTGGTGGCCGGCTATGGCTGGTGCGGCCGTGGCCTCGCGATGCGCGCCCGCGGCATGGGCGCCGACGTGGTCGTCACCGAGGTGGATCCCACCACCGCGCTCGAGGCGGTGATGGATGGCTTCCGCGTCATGCCCATGAGCGAGGCGTGCCGCATCGGCGACTTCTTCTGCACGGTGACGGGCAACATCGACGTCATCCGCCAGGAGCACTTCGAGAAGATGAAGGACGGCGCCATCGTCTCCAACTCGGGCCACTTCAACGTGGAGATCGACCTGAAGACGCTGCACCGCATGGCCAAGGGGCGCACGTCCCTCCGCGAGTTCGTGGAGGAGTTCACCCTCGAGAATGGCAAGCGCATCATCGTCCTGGGCGAGGGCCGCCTCATCAACCTCGCCTCCGCCGAGGGCCACCCCTCCAGCGTGATGGACATGTCCTTCGCCAACCAGGCGCTCGCCAGCGAGTACATGGTGAAGAACCACCGCAAGCTGGAGAAGAAGGTCTACGCGGTGCCGGAGCACCTGGACCAGGAGATCGCCCGGCTGAAGCTCAAGGCCATGGGGGTGAAGATCGACAAGCTCACCCCCGAGCAGATCAAATACCTGGGCTCCTGGCAGGAAGGGACCTGACCTTCTCCAGCGCGTCGTAGGTGGCCGTCTTGTAGGCCTCGGAGAGCGTGGGGTAGTTGAAGCACGTCTCCACGAAGAGCCGGGCGCTGGCGCCCGTCATCAGCGCCAGCAGCCCCACGTGCACCAGCTCCGAGGCCTGCTCGCCCAGCACGTGCACGCCCAGCAGCCGCAGGTCCTCCTTGCGGAAGAGCAGCTTCAGCAGTCCGTGGTGCTCGCCAATGATCTGCCCGCGCGCGTTGGTGGAGAAGGCGGCCCGGCCCACCACGTAGGAGATGTCCTTGGCCCGGAGTGCCTCCTCCGTCTCGCCCGCCATGGACACCTCGGGGATGGTGTAGATGCCGTAGGGCAGCACCGGCGACAGCTTGTTGTTGTTGAGGTCTTCCAGCCCGAACGCGTGCATCACCGCGATGCGCGCCTGCTCCATGGACGTGGACGCCAGCGCCGGGAAGCCGATGACGTCTCCCACCGCGTAGATGCCGGGCACCGCCGTCTGGTACTCGGGCCCCACCTCCACCTGGCCTCGCGCGCCCAGCTTCACGCCCACTGCCTCCAGCCCCAGCCCCGCCGTGTTCGCCGAGCGCCCCGAGGCCACCAACACCTGGTCCACCTCCAGTTGCTCGCCGTCCTTCAGCGTCAGCCGGATGGGCGCCTTCGGGTCCGGCGGCACCTCCACCGCCTCCACCGTGTGCCCCAGCCGCATCTTCACCCCGAGCGCCTCCATCCGCTGCTTCAGCAGCGCGGAGACTTCATCGTCCAGGAAGGGCAGCAGCTCGGCCTTGGGGTCTATCAGCGTCACGGGAATCTTCAGCGCGGCGAACATGCAGGCGTACTCGGAGCCGATGACGCCCGCGCCCACCACCGCCAGCGCGCGCGGCAACCGCTGGATGTCGAGCAGCTCGTCCGAGTCGTGCACGCGCGGATCGCCAAACGGATACAGCGGCGGGCGGAAGGGCGAGGAGCCCGTGGCCACCAGGATGACGTCCGCCGTCAGCCGCCGCTCCGGCTGGCCGTCGCGGCTCACCACCACCGTGTGCGCGTCCGCCAGCCTGCCCTGGCCGTACACGAGCTCCACCCCGTGGCGCTTCAGGTCCTCCAGAATCCGCTGGCGCTCACCGCCCTTCACCCGCCGCTCCCGGTAGAGGAAGTCCGAGACGGTGGTCTCGTGCGGCAGTTGCGCCTCCACCCCGTAAAGGCCGCGCTGGCGGAAGCCCGAGAGGTACAGCGACGTCTCTCGCAGCGTCTTGGAGGGAATGGTGCCCGTGTTGGCCGCCGTGCCGCCGGGCACGGGCTCCCGCTCCACCACCGCCACCCGCTTGCCATGCAGCGCCGCGTGCACCGCCCCCTTCTCACCAGCGGGGCCGGAGCCGATCACCACGAGGTCGAAATGCGCCATGGCCGGACCCTACGCGAGCCGTCCAGTGGCGCGGAAGGGCCCTGAACGCGGACGGGCCGCCTCCCACTGTTCTTCAGAGGACGCCGGGCAGGGGGAGCACGGGGACGGGCACCCTCACCCCGTCCCTCTCCCGGAGGGCGAGGGGAAATGGGCGCAGTGGGGCAAGGGAGCGGCGGGTTCCGTGGTTCTCAGGCTCTGGAATTGTTGGATAGCTTTACGGACCTGGGGCTGTCGCTGTCCGCGCCTTCTCACCAGTCAACGCAGCGGGCTCGATCACTTCCCGCTCGTCAGTCGGGCCCCTAGCTTGTGTTTCATGGGCACCAATGAATTTCCTCGCGGCTTCACCTTCGGGGTGGCCACCGCCGCTTATCAGGTCGAAGGGCACATCGAGAACGACTGGTCCGAGTGGGAACGTCAGGGGAAGTGCAAGGACCCCAACCACCGCTGCGGCCGCGGCGTGGACCACTGGAACCTCTTCGACCATGACGTCCAGCTCGCCAAGGAGGTGGGCAGCGGGGCGTTCCGTATCTCCCTCGAATGGGCCCGCATCGAGCCCGTCCGCGGCCAGGTGGATGAGTCCGCCGTCGATCAGTACCGCCAGCGCCTGCTGCGCATGAAGGCCGCCGGCATCCGGCCCGTCGTCACCCTCCACCACTTCACCCACCCCCAGTGGTTCCACCGCGAAACCCCCTGGCACGAGCCCTCCTCCGTCGTCGAGTTCCGCCGCTACGCCCGCATCTGCGCGCGCATCCTCGAGGGCCTCGACGCCCTCGTCATCACCTTCAATGAGCCCATGGTGCTGCTGCTCGGCGGCTACCTCCAGGGCGTCATCCCTCCCGGCATCGCGGATGGCACCCAGGCCATGCTCGCGCTCGGCAACATCGCCCGCTCGCATGTCGCCGCCCGCGAGGAGATTCTGCGCGAGTGCGGCCGGTGTGAGATCGGCATCTCGCAGAACATGCTCGCCTTCCGGCCGGACCGCTGGTGGCACCCGCTGGACCGCGCCCTCTCCCGGCTGGCCTTCGACAACTACAACCACGCCTTCCACCGCGCCCTCACCGATGGCGAGCTGCGCATCCAGATGCCCGGCCTCGCCTCCACGCGCCAGCGCATCGACGGCGCCCGCGACAGCGTGGACTTCATGGGCATCAACTACTACACGCGTGCCCATCTGCGCTTCATCCCCAAGCCCCCCTTCCTCCAGTTCCAGTACCGCGACGTCCACGGCCGCGGCCTCACCGACATCGGCTGGGAGGACTACTCCGAGGGCTTCTCCCAGCTGCTCGTCGAGCTGCACCACAAGTACGGCAAGCCCATCTGGGTCACCGAGAACGGCATCGACGATCGCCAGGGCGACCGGCGGCCCCAGTACCTCTACAACCACTGGAGCCAGATGCTCAGCGCCGTCCGCCAGGGCGCCGACGTGCGCGGCTACCTCTACTGGTCCCTCATGGACAACTTCGAGTGGCTCGAGGGCTGGGGGCCCCGCTTCGGCCTCTACTCGGTGGACTTCGAGACGCTCGAGCGCCGGCCCACTCCCGCCTGCCACTACTTCCGCCGCGTCGCCCAGAGCGGCGTGCTCGTGGAGCCGGGGCGCGTGCTCGAGACCTCGCAGTCCGCGCGGCCCATCGCGGCCGTGGCCCCGTCCTCCGCCGCCTTCTGAGCCGCGGGCACCCGCACTCCGCGTGAGGCGGGCCGTCCGCAGGTGACGGCACCGAGGCGAGGGCGCTACAACGGGTGAATGCCCGTTATTGGACTGTCCGTCCTGAGCTCGCTGTGGCTCACGGCGGTGGATGCGCCCGTCACCTCGGTCACCGTCTACAGCGATCGGGCCCGGGTGGTGCGCACGGCCCGGGTGGCCCTCTCCGGCACCCAGCGCGTGGAGTTGCCCCTGTTGTATGGCTCGGTGGACCCCGCCTCCATCCGCGTGGAGGCCCAGGGCGCCGAGGTGACTCGGGTGGACATCCGCTCCGTCGAGTCCGAGGCCCTCCCCGCCACCCTGGCCAGCAAGCTCGTCACCGAGCTGGAGCGGCTGGATGATCAGCTCGCCCAGGTCCGCGCCGAGCGCGAGGCCTACTCCGCCCAGCTCACCGCGCTCGCCAAGGTGCGGCCCTCCGTCACGGACGAGGCGCTGTCCTCCGCTCCTCCTCCCAACGCCAGGGGCGTACCCCAGGGTGCCTCGCGGCTCGATGCCTCCGGCTGGCGCGCCGCCACCGACTTCGTGGTGGAGACCACCGCCCGCCTCCAGGCGAAGCTGCGCGACGTGTCCCAGCGGGAGGAGGCGTTGGACAGGGAGCTGTCCCGCAACGTCCAGGAAGCACGGCGGCTCGGCGGTGAGCCCCGGCGCCGGGGCCTCGAGATCGCTCCCACCCTGTCGGGCCAGGGCTCCGCGACCGTCACCCTCACCTATGTCACCAGCAACGCGCGCTGGTACCCCGCCTATGAGCTGAGGCTCGAGCCGGAGTCCAACCGCGTGCAGGTGGCCTTCTCCGGACGCGTCAGCCAGGAGTCCGGCGAGGACTGGGAGGACGCGGCGCTCACGCTCAGCACCGCCCTGCCCGCCACCGCCACCACCGCGCCGGAGCTCGCCACCTGGAAGATCGGCCAGCGCGAGCGCTTCATTCCCACGCCCGCTTCCGTCCCCGACTCCTGGCGCGCCCCGCCTCCCGCTCCTCCCAAGCCGCCCGCGCCGCCCAACGAGGACCTGCGGATGCGCGCCCGCCTCCTCTCGCTCATCGGCAATGCTTCCTCCGAGCCCGCGCGGCCGGCCTCCGCACCGGCGCAGCAGAACTTCGCGGACGAGCGCTCGCGGTCCCAGGCCTCGGCGGGAACCAGCACCATCGTCGGCACCGTCGTGACCGCGGACACGAAGCGGCCCGTGGCGGACGTGGTCGTCACGGCCACCTCGCCCAACCTCCCGGGCGAGCAGATCGTGGTGACGGATGCCCAGGGCCAGTACCGCCTCCCCCAGCTCCCGCCGGGCCTCTATTCCCTGCGCTTCGACAAGGAGTCGTTCAAGCCGATCCATCGCTCGGAGATCCAGCTGCGGCAGGCTCGCACCATCCGGGTGAACGTGGAGCTGCTGCCCGAGACCTTCTCCGAGGAGCTCGCGATCGTCGCCGCGCCGCCCACGGTCGACGTGGGTGCCACCAGCGCCGGCGTCAGCGTCGATCAGGATTACGTCCGGCGCATCGCGACGAACCGGCCCGGGGCCAAGGCGGGTGCCTCGCGGTCCTTCGAGAGCCTCGCCGGGTCCGCTCCTGGCGCGGTGGAGGTGGATGTCCCCGTGGGCCTCGCGCCGCCCGAGGGCTGGCGGCGGCCCGTGGTGGATCCACGTCTGCCCGCCTCGCTCGCGGGCGGCTACGCGCTGGCCTTCCCCTCGCAGCGCCGCGAGACGGTGCTCAGCGGCAAGGGCGAGCGGCGCGTGCCCCTCTTCACCGAGACGTGGCCCGTGCAGGTGGAGCGCAAGCTGTACCCCGCGCTCACCCCCAATGCCTTCCTCGTGGCGGAGCTGCGCAGCCCCTCGCGCCAGGTGATGCCCGGGGGAGACGCGCAGCTCTTCGTCGGCGCGGACCCCGCCGGCCAGGCCCGGCTCACCCTCGTGTCCCCGGGCGAGCCCTTCACCCTGCCCCTGGGCATCGACTCCGCGGTGCGCCCGGTGCGCAACGTGAAGCTCGTCACGAGCGAGAAGGGCCTCATCGGCAAGGACGACGTCACCGAGTACCTCGTCACCCTCGAGGTGGCCAACCCGTACCCCTTCCCCCTCCCGGTGCAGCTCCACGACCAGTGGCCGCTGTCGCGCAGCGAGGACGTGGAGGTGAAGCTGGTGCGCACCGAGCCCTCCGCCGAACAGGACCCGGCGAAGGGCACGCTCTTGTGGCGCCTGACGGTGCCACCCTCGGAGAAGAAGGGGGTGTCCTTCCTGTACACCGTCCGCCACCCGAAGGGCTGGCGCCTGGAGCAGTCGCAGTAGCGAGGAGCCACCATGTACAGCCTGCCCTTGATGATGCTGGCGCTCGCCGCCCCCGCGAAGGTGTCCTCCGTCGTCGTCTACCCGGACCGCGCCCTGGTGACGCGCGTGGAGACGGTGGCCTGCACCGGCCGCCCGCTCGCCGTCTTCGAGTCCGTTCCGCCCGCCGCCGATCCCTCCAGCTTCCGCGCCCGCTCCGAGGACGCCACCGTGGAGAGTCTCGTGGCCGAGGAGCGCACGCGCCAGGCGGAGTTCAGCCCGGAGCTGGAGGCCCTGCGCAAGAAGCGCGAGGCGCTGGAGCGCGAGCTGGTGGAGCTGGGAGACGCCCGCGCCCGTGCCCAGTCGTTGCAGCAGCTCGGTGAGAGCCTCACCGAGGTGACGGTGAAGCGGGTGGCGCGCGAGCTCACCGAGCCGAAGCCGGATGCCCGCGCGTGGACCCAGGCCTTCGACACCGCGCTGGATGCCCGGTTGCGCGCCGCCTCCGAGCTGTCCTCCCGGGCCGCCCGCATGCGCGAGGTGCAGCGGGAGTTGGACTCGCTGCGCAGCCGGGAGGGATTCCTCTCCGCCTCGGCCGCGCGCATGGAGCGGCGGGTGGAGGTCCGGCTGGCCTGTCCCGCCGAGGGCCGCGCCCGCGTGGAGCTCCAGTACGTGGTGGGGGGCGCGGGCTGGACGCCCTCGTACGAGGCGCGCGCCGACGAGGCCGCCCATCAGGTGGAGCTCTCCACCTTCGCCACCGTGAGCCAGTCCACCGGCGAGGATTGGAGCGGGGTGCGGCTGGCGCTCTCCACCGCCCGGCCCCGCGACAACGCGACGCCGCCGGAGCTGAAGCCCCTCACGCTGAGGGCCTGGGAGCGCCGCGCCGAGAAGAAGGTGCTGGTCCGCCGCGACGAGGTGCAGCAGCACGCCCAGGCCGGAGGGCAGACGCCGGGCGAGACGGACGGCGCGCTGCAGGCGGCCTCGCAGGGCATCTCCGTGCAGCTGCTGGTGCCCGAGCTGGCCCAGGTGCCCGGAGAGGGCACGGCCGTGCGGCTGCGCGTGGCGCGCACGAAGCTGAAGTCCTCCTTCGTCTGGCGCACCGTGCCCAAGCTGCACCCGGTGGTGTTCCGCGTGGCCCGCCTCGTCAACGGCGCGCCCTTCCCGTTGCTGCCGGGCCCCGTGGACATGTTCCGGGACTCCGGTTTCATTGGCCGCCAGGAGTTGGAGCAGGTACCCCAGGGCGGTGCCTTCCAGCTCACCTTCGGCCTCGAGGAGTCGCTGCGCGTGGAGCGCGTGGTGGTGCAGGAGATCGCCCGCGACGAGGGCCTCTTCGGTGGCCGGCGCCGCTTCCACTACGCCTACCGCTTCAACCTGGCCAACTACCGCCAGCGCCCCGAGGTGGTGGAGGTGGCCGAGCACATCCCCGTCTCCGAGCTCGACGACGTGACGGTGGAGCTGGACGCCAAGAAGACGACGCCCGGCCACGCCGTCGAGGCGATGGATGGCATCGTCACCTGGAAGCTGACGCTCGCACCCTCGGAGCAGCGCTCCGTGGACCTCACCTTCCACGTGGATGTGCCCTCCAGCTACGACATGCAGGGGCTGTAGGGGCGGGATGCCGTCGAACTTCTCTTCGGGTGTGGGACGCCTGGAGCTACCGCGCCGAGGCGTGGCGGCAGGTGGCGGTGGAACTGGGTGCGCTGGCCCTGAGTGCGGTTGCCCGCTCCTCGAGCGGTGGCCACGGGCCCGCCCGGCCTCGCGCTCAGCACCTCGTCTACCACCGGAGCACTGGTAGACGTCTACCACTCAAGGCGTACATTGACACACGCGGAACTACATGGCTGGTAGGCGTCTACCAGTCAAGCCCACCCACAGTGACATTCACCTTCGAGCCCGGAGAGGGGTGGACGCGAGGTGACCGGGTTGGTGGGACACCGTTCCGTGCTCGTGCGCGGCAAGCTCTGAGCCGCAGGGCGCCCGCATTGTGTTCGCCGAGTTGAGCCGCACCGCAACACGAAGTCGGTGGCGCTGGTTTCAGGGCGCTCCGGGCTACAGGAGGCCGGCCCTGTTCAGTAGCTCGTGAACACGCTTGCCAGGCTCGACGTGCTCGGGACTTTCTGCGATGAGGCGCTCGGGCGTGAGGACGATGAGCGTTCCCTTGTCCTCCACCGGCTCCAAGCGCACGGGCGCGGATAACGGCGGAACCCTGCCCTGGCTGTGCGGGAAATACATGATCCAGCCCACGAAGTTCTCCGCGTTGTCATCCGGTCTCACCGCATCACGGTGCATGGTTGAGGTGGCGAGGGCGGACTCGGGCTCCCAGGCCCGTACCATGCTCCGTACCAGCTCGGCGAGAACGGGCTCGCTCAGCACCCGCTCCGCATTCGGCCCCCGGGCTGGCAAATTGACCACACAGCAGTTGGATTGCCCTTCGCTATAACCGCCGCAGTAGAAGCTGAAGCCACACGAGTCGTAGGGGTCGGGCTCGCCATTCCGCGCCCAGACAGAGTAGCCGAGCTCCTCGAACTGCCGACCCTGCCTCGCCGGCCCCGCTTCTCGAGGGCCTCGCCGGAGGCCTCGATGGGGCGCTTCCGTATTCGTTGAAGAGGCGTTGGATGGCCCTGGCGGCCTTCTCCTCCGCAGTGAAACTCCGCCTCTTCCTTCGCCCCATGAACACTACCTCCCGTGTAGCCGACTTATGAGGTGTGTCCACAAAACCGGGGCAGGCTCATGTTTCGCCCTTCAGTCCCGGTGCCGCTCCGCCACGCGGTAGAGCCAGGTGAGGGAGCAGTCCAGCAGCGACTGTCGCGACCGCATGTAGTTGCGGGCCCGGGCGAAGGGAAGCCACACGCGGTTGCCCACGAGGACCTGGGCCTCCTCGAGCTTCTGGCGCGGAATCCATTTGCCGCCCAGGTTGTGCACCAGCACCTCGCCCAGGTACGCGCCAATGGCGGGCATCGCGTGCTCGTCGATGGCTTCGCGCAGGCGGCTCTTCGGGAATTCCTCCTTCCAGAAGTAGAAGTCGGCATCCGTGAGCGACTCGGGCGTGGCCTTGAAGACGGAGGGCACCTCCGAGTGCAGCAGC
>NZ_DBNGVP010000160.1:0-54287 GCF_057119385.1 Archangium sp.
GCTTCGCCTCGCCGCTTCTTCCTGGCGAGGGGCGCGGAATCTACTTCGCTTCCGCATCTCGTGTCAACTCGCTTCGTCGACTCTTTCTTCCACCTCACTGCGGCTTTCGCCGCTTCGAGGAGAGGCGCCTTCTACCACCGCCGCGTTGGGAGTCAACTTCGCTCGCCGACTTCGTATTTCGACTTTCACTGCTTCCGGCCGGTGCTTCCGTCGCCAGTGCGACGTCGCCTTTCCGTCCGAGGGGCGCGGCTTCTACCACCGCCGCGTTGGGAGTCAACCCCGTACTTCCGACTCCCTATTCCTTCTTTCAACCCGAGTGACGTGGAACCTCCCGCCGCTCACCCCTTCTGCTCGGGAGCGTGCGGCGCCGTTGCGCCAGCCCGTCGTGCGAAGGGAACCGATACCTAACGCTTTGTTGCCTTCCCGTCAAACCTTCTTCGTGAGGATTGATCCCGAGGAGCAGCTCAGCGTCGGGGTTCATTGGGGATAACCCTCCAGAACAGGTCCCCTCTTCCCACGAAAAAGATTTTCGCGGCCTCAATCTTCGATGTCACTGGTGGGCCCAGCGGCCTCAGCCTTTCGGTGAACACGCTCGAACAACAGGTCCATCCGCGTGCGCCTTCAGCCGGTGAACAGCGGTACGCACCGCAACCCAGCCCCAGCGGTCCCCAGCAAGGCCCGCATCGGTTCAGCGACCCTCCTGATGCCCCAGAGGAACTCCGCCGCGGCGAGGGAGAAGAATCGGCCACATCCCGCCCACGCGGGTCTTCTCCCTCCCCGATCGCACCTTCACCGCCCTCGCCAACCTCAGCTCGGGCGCTCCCTCTCGCCATTGCCCGAACTACCGCTCCGCCTACCAGGACAGCAGGGGGGCGAGCTCGCAGCCGTTCCGGCCCTCTATTCCTTCTTGAGGACCACGTAGCCCGCCGCGGGGATGTTCACCTTCGTGTTCCCGCCCCTCAACGTCGCCCCGTAGTTGCCGAAGTTGCTTCCCCCGTACGCCGCAGCGTCGCTGTTCAGCACTTCCTTCCAGTTCCCCGGCGGCAACGGCATCGTGTAGCCCTCCAGGTTCTCCCGGTTCAGGCTGCCCACCACCAGGTACTCCTCCCCTCCCGCCTTCCTCGTGAAGGCCAGCACCGAGTCCTCGTTGTGCGTGTACACCCGGTTCACCTCCGCATCCGCGCGGAACGCCGGGCTCGAGTGTCTCAGCGCAATCGCATCCTGGTAGAACCGGAAGCTCTGCCGACGCGTGATGTCCAGCATCGCCTCCGTCCGCTGCTCCGCCGGCATCGCCGCCAGGCTCTCGAAGACCTTCCGGTCCTCCGCCGACAGCCCCCGGTACTCCCCATCCTTCGCCCGAGCCTCCGGCGGCAGAGCGAACAACCGCTCGTACGACGCCTTCCTCGCATCGTCGAACGTCACCTTGTCCCAGCTCCAGTCCTTCCCCAGTGACTCCCAGCTCCAGTCACTGTCCCACGTGGACGGGTTGCCCCACCGGAAGTCGTTCTGCGCTCCGAACTCGTCGCCCTGGAAGAACATCGGAATGCCCGGCCCCGCCAGCCCCAGCCCCGCCGCGAACCGCGCCGCGCTCCTCGACCACTGCTCCGGGAAACTCCGTCGGCTTGTCCCCCTCCGCCGTGTTCATCGTCCGCTGCGCGTTCCCCACCTCGTCATGGTTCGAGATGATCGTCAGCGCCTTCTTCCACCCGTCCAGCCCCCGCGGGCCCGTCAGCATGGACATGAACGCGTCCACGTCCGTCTTCAACCCCCGCGCCGCCGCCTGGATCAGCCCCGGCTTGCTGTTGTCGTTCACCAGCCGGTGCTGGAACTCCGTGTACCACTGCGCGTCGAAGCCCCCTCCCGTCCCGTCCTTCTGCGCCGGCTTCGTGATGCTCGGGTCGTAGTCGAACTGCTCCGCCACCGTCCACACGTCCGGGTTGAAGAAGTGCACCTGCCGGTTGATCTCCCGCAGCATCTCCCACCCGTCCTTGCCTCCCACTCCCTTGATGGGCTCCGTGAAGTCGAAGCGCAGCCCGTCGAAGTGCAGCTCCTCCACCTGCGCCACCGCGTGGTCCACGAAGAACTGCTTCACCTTCGGGTTCGAATACGCCGGCACCGCGCCCCACGGTGTGTCCCGCTGCTCGAACTTCCCCGGCTCCTTCGACCAGTTGAAGAACGGGTTGTCCGGCCCTCCCAACCCCCACATCCCGTTATGGTCCCCGTGCACGTGGTTGTAGACCACGTCCGAGATGACGTTCATCCCTCGCGCGTGCGCCTCGTCGATGAAGCGCTTCAGCGCCTCCGTCCCGCTCACCCACTTCCCGTCCGCGTCCTCGAAGCCGAACGAGCTCTCCACCGCCAGGCTGTTCACCCCCAGGTAGCCCCAGTTCCGGTTCCCCTCCACCTCGTTCACCGGCAACAGCTCCAGCGTGTTCACCCCCAGCTTCTTGAAGTAGTCCAGCCTCGCCGTCAGGTCCTCCAGCGTCGAGCGATCCGCGTTCTTCGCCTCGCCCAGGAAGCTCCCCACGTGCAGCTGGTACACCACCCACTTGCTCGGGTCCTTCTCCCGCGGCGCGGCGTCGTGCTTCCACGTGTAGCTCGCTGGATCCGTGATGACCGAGCCCCGGAACGTCACCCCGCTCGCCTCCGTGATGACGTTGCTCCAGGGGTCGTTGTTCGGTGACTTCAGGCGCTCACCCGCGCTCAGCTTCCCGTCCCCGTTCCCGTCATCCCTCAGCCGCAGGTTGCCCTTCGCGTCCTTCTCGTAGACCTGGAACTCGTACTGCAACCCCGCCAGCTCCTTCGGGTCGTTCACCAGCGCGGTCCACGCCCCATCCTGATTCGTCATCCGGATGCGCCCGTCCGCCTCCACGTTCTTCGACCACAGGTCGTTGAGCTTCCCGTCGTGCAGCTTGTCCACCAGCGTGGCGTCGATCGTCCCCAACCGCGCCAACAGCTCGTCCCGGCTCAGCTGCCGCCCACTCGCGTCCTTCAACACCAGGTACGCACTGTGCGCGTCCTCCTCGTCATCCACGTCGAAGCGCATCAGCTCGACGCTGTCCCCCGCGTAGCGGTTCACCTCCTTGCCCGTCTTCGCGTCCAGGTACATCCGCGACAGGCCCCGCTGCTCGCCCATCATCTCCCGCGCGTACGGGTCCGGCCGGTCGCTCGTCACCCCCTCCGAGTCCACCACCTCGTAGACGTACGACTTGCCCACCACGTCCTTCCAGCCCCCCTTCACCTTCGCCGACCAGTTGCCATCCTCACCGCGCTCCATCGGGAAGCGCCGCACCCGCCCCTCCGCGTCCGTCACCTTCAGCTGCACGCTCTTCGCGTTCCCCGCCCAGAACTTGAACGTCGCGTCCTCTCCCGACTTCCTCGAGCCCATCTCGTGGTACGTCGTCGGCGCGTACGTGGTCGTGGCCTTCTTCACGTCCAGCTTCAGGTTGCCTTCGCCCATCACCGCCCAGACGCCCTTGCCCGTCGGGCCATCCGCCTGCACGCCCCACTCCCAGTCGTGCGGCTGGCCATCGTCCAGCACCTCCACCGTCGCCGCCCACTTCCCATCCCCCAACGGCTTCATCGGAAGGGTCCGCTCGTTCCACTGCGCGCTGTAACGGCCCGTCGCGTCCCAGCTCCCCTTCACCTGCAGATTCGTGAGCTCGGCGTGCGGCCCCGCGTCGTACACCAGCGTCACCGAGCGCTTCACCGGCGCCCCCACCGCCAACGCGTTCGCCCCCACCACCCCCGCGGCCCTCGTGCCGAGCACGTTCAGCGCCGCCCCAGCACTCGTGGGCTCGAAGGTGGAGCCCGCTCCCCGTGCGGCCGCCGGGCGCCCCGCCGTCTCGAACGCCGAATCCTTGCCCCGCGCCACCCCCGCTCGGGATTTCGTCTCGAAGGCGTCCCGGGCCTCGGGCCCTCCCGCAGGGGGCTTCTGCCCCGCCTTCTCCGAGCCCACCGCCGCGGGCTCCTTGCGGACCTCCCGGCTGCTCGTGGACGAAGCCTCGCTCTTCGCGCCGGGGACCGGACTCTTCGGGGGCTGGTTGATTCTGGAAGTGCTCACGGTCGTCTCCTCTGGCGCGGACCCGGAAGTCGCGGTGCCCCCCATTGTCGGGGCACCCACGGTCCGAGTTTCCTCCGTCCAGACGTGACGCACTCCACGTCCTGCCCTCCACGCCACCCTCAGTGTGGGCTTTCGTTCATCCGGCCCTCCGCATCCATCCAGTCCTCAGCAGCGGGACCTCAGCCCCAGCCCGGTCCTTCCGAGCTCGCCGAGTGCCCCACCTCCACCCCGCGGAAGTCGCCCCGCTGCACCCTCAACGCGAACTTCTCCGCGTCGATCTCTTCCCGCGTGCGGATCTTCCATCGGCGCAACACCTCCACCGGCGGGCACCACCCCGAGACCGCGTGCTGCAGCAGGAAGCCCGCCACCACTCCCGGCAACCACAGCCACTTCCGCTCCCTCGTCACTCCCAACACCAGCCCCGCCAACGACAGCATGGCCGCATTCGCCTGCAACACCCGCTCGACATCCCACTCGCGCTCCAGCTCCTCCAGGCGCCGCTCCACCTCGTCCTGGGGACGGCTCGCGTACCAGTCGATGCGCTCACGCAGCTCCCGTAGGATTTCCTCGTTCGCCTTCCGCGGCCCGTGACGGCGCACCCGGTCGCTCCGGGGCACGAGGAACTGCTCCAACCTGGCATCCATGCCGAAACCTCCCTGAGGACGTGCGCGTCCCGCCGGAAGGTGATGCCCCCACTCCCGCCCGCCAAGGCGAACCCCGGTCTCACTGTCTTTCGTGCCCACAAAGACAGACGGGCCACGGGGTCTCTCCCCCGCGGCCCGCCTGTCTGCCCGCTCACTCCAGGCCTCGACGCTCCGTCTACCGCCGGCCCTTCACCTCGTCATCCGCGTCCTTGATGACCCGCTTCGCGTCCTCGATCTTCTCCTTCACCGCTCCCTTGAGCGTGTCCTTCTTCCCCTCCGCCTCCAGCTCGCGGTCGCCCGTGGCCGTCCCCACCGTCTCCTTCACACGCCCCTTCAGCTTGTCCGTCCACTCACCCATGGCTTCCCTCCTTGGTGTCCTCGAGTCCAATCACAGACACCCCTGAAGCTATGTACCGGAGGGAGCCACGCCCACTCCTCGAGCGCTCGCCCGCCTGAGTGCCCTGCGTCGGTCCATTCCGGCTCATGTCCGGGCATCCACGCCACGAGCGGCCGTTCGCGTCACCCGCCATGCGCTCCAAGCAGCCGGCCTACCGGCAACACGCTCGTCCGCGTCCGCTTCGACCCGCGGGGAAGCACGCGCGGCTTCGAGGACTTCAGCCGGCTCGTCGGCACCGCCGTGGCCAGTGAGGGTTCGCTGCGTTTCCCAAGCCGGAGGCCGAGCCTCAACGGCAACCAGCAAGTGGATCGGGCCTCGGCGCGCCGCACTCATGCGCTCCGGCCAGCGCGAGCGGCCCCCTGCTCAGATTCCACCGGGGCCCGGTCCACTTCCCAGCGACATCCATTCTCGGAGACATACGCCGTGCCCGACGGACGGGAAGCCCGACACCTCCCGTCCGCCAGGCCAAGCGCTCCTTCCCCAAGGAGACTTTTGAAACGGTCTCAGCCGCAGACCGTCTCGAGCATGATGCGGCACACCTCGTACGGGTCGCAGTTGGCCGCCGGACGGCGATCCTCGAAGTAACCGCGGCCGTCGTTCGCCGTGCCCAGCGGGATGCGGATGGACGAGCCACGGTCGCTCACGCCGTGCCGGAACACCGTGATGGGCGCCGTCTCGTGCAGACCCGTCAGGCGCTCCACGTTGTGCGCGCCGTACACCGCGATGTGCGCCTCGTGCTTCGCGCGCAGCTTCTCCATCGCCGCTTCAATCACCTTGATGCCACCGGGCTCGCGCGTCGACTTCGTGCTGAAGTTGGTGTGGCAACCCGTGCCGTTCCAGTCACCCTTCACCGGCTTGGGGTGCAGCGTGGCGCTGATGCCGTACTCCTCGCCCATCCGGTACAGCAGCCAGCGCGCCAGCCACAGCTCGTCCGCCATCTCCAGCGCCGGCAGCGGGCCAATCTGGAACTCCCACTGCGCCGGCATCACCTCGGCGTTCGTGCCGCACAGCTTGATGCCCGCGCGCAGACACGCCTCGGCGTGCGACTCCACCAGCTTGCGGCCAAACACCTCGTCACTGCCCACGCCACAGTAGTAGCCACCCTGCGGCGCCGGGAAGCCCTTGTCCGGCCAGCCCAGCGGACGGTTGCCCTCGAAGAGCGTGTACTCCTGCTCCATGCCGAACCACGCCTCCTCCGAGGCGTACTTCTCCGCCACCTGCCGCAGCGGCGCGCGCGTGTTGCTCCAGTGCGGGCTGCCGTCCGGATTCATCACCTCGCACAGCACCAGGATGTCCTTCGTCCCCGGCTTGAGCGGGTTGGCGATGAAGCGCACCGGCCGAAGCATCAGGTCGCTCTTCTTGCCCTCGGCCTGGTAGGTGCTGGAGCCGTCGAAGCTCCAGTCGGGCAAATCGGAGAGACTCCGGACCTCCGCCACCTCCACCACCTTCATCTTCGAGCGCAGCTTCGCCGTCGGCCGCTGCCCGTCGATCCAGATGTATTCCGCCATCACCTTGCTCATTCGCCACGTCCTCCCAGAGGCCCGCCCCAGCGGGCTGTTTTCTCGCGGCCCTCACCGGGCCTGACGCCAGAACCCTTTTGCAGATGCGGTGCCAACGCCTCCGCACCCTGGGGGCCTCGACGGAAACCCTCGAAATTGCGCGGGACGGGCCTCGCAGGCCGCTCATCCCCCCTCTGAAGGGCCTTCCCCGACTCCGACAATTTTGTAGGAGATGCGCTCGCTTCCTACAAATTTGTCGGAACCGGCCCGTTCTCCCTCGGGGACAGGCCCGCGCTCGAGCACCGGGGAACCCTCGCGAGACCCTCCGCTCCCCTGGGATTGACTGGAATCCAACGGAAGATGTGGCTCCAAACGTGGGCCCCTGGACGCCTCGCCGCCTGCCTGCTCTCGACCCTCGCCCCCGCCTCGCTTACAATTTTGTAGGTCTTCGGCCGGGAACCGACAAAAATGTCGGAACCGCCCGGGAGCCCCTCGGGACCCGGCTTCGTGGAGCACCCTCACATGGCGAAACGCACAGAAGAGCAGACGGGCAGGCACCCCGCCCTGGCCAGTCTCCTGGAGGTCAGCCAGGCCCTGGCCGGCGCCCAGGATCTCCGCGCCGCCCTCCACCGCGTGCTGGAGCGACTCGAGCGCTACCACGGTGTGGTCCGCGGCGCCGTCACCCTCACCGACTCCGACACCGGGGACCTCTATATCGAGGCCTCCATCGGCTTGAGCGCCGAGGGCCGCAAGGCCCGCTACAAGCTCGGCGAGGGCATCACCGGCCGCGTCGTCCAGAGCGGCAAGCCCATCGTCGTGCCCGAAATCAGCCGCGAGCCCCTCTTCCTCCACCGCGCCTACCTCGGCCGGCGCGGCGGCAACCAGGAGCTCTCCTTCATCTGCGTCCCCATCCTCCTGCACCGCAAACCCGTGGGCACCCTCGGCGTGGACCTCCTCTTCCACAAGGACCGCGACTACCAGGAGGAGAGCCGCCTCTTCGGCGTCGTCGCGTCGATGATCGGCCAGGCGCTCGCCGCCCACCGGCACCTGGAGGACGAGCGCAAGAAGCTCCTCGAGGAGAACACCACCCTGCGCCAGGAGCTGCGCGAGCGCTACGACTTCTCCAACATCATCGGCACCTCCGGCCCCATGCGCCAGGTGTACGAGCAGATCCACCAGGTGGCCCGCACCAACACCACCGTCCTCATCCGCGGCGAGTCCGGCACCGGCAAGGAGCTCATCGCCCACGCCCTCCACTACAACTCCACCCGCGCCAAGAAGCCCTTCATCAAGGTCAACTGCGCCGCCCTCCCCGAAACCCTCATCGAGTCCGAGCTCTTCGGCTACGAGAAGGGCGCCTTCACCGGCGCACAGAATCGCAAGCGCGGCCGCTTCGAGCTCGCCGAGGGCGGCACCCTCTTCCTGGATGAGATTGGCGAAATCAACCTCGCCACCCAGGTCAAGCTGCTCCGCGTCCTCCAGGAGCGCGAGTTCGAGCGCGTCGGTGGCACCGAGACCCTCAAGACCAACGTCCGCCTCATCGCCGCCACCAACAAGGACCTCGAGACCGCCATCTCCGAGAAGGCCTTCCGCGAGGACCTCTACTACCGCCTCAACGTCTTCACCCTCTTCATCCCTCCCCTTCGCGAGCGCAAGAGCGACCTCCTCCTGCTCGCCGACCACTTCGTCGCCAAGTACTCGCGCGAGCACGGCAAGAACATCCGCCGCATCTCCACCCCCGCCATCGACATGCTCGTCAGCTACCACTGGCCCGGCAACGTGCGCGAGCTGGAGAACATCATCGAGCGCTCCGTCCTCGTCTGCGACGGCAACGCCATCCACGGCCACCACCTCCCCCCCACCCTCCAGACCGCCGAGGCCTCCGAGACCGTCACGAGCAGCTCCCTCACCGACTCCGTCCAGCAGTTCGAGAAGGACCTCATCGCCGATGCCTTGAAGACCACCCGCGGCAATCGCGCCAAGGCCGCCCGCCTCCTCCAGACCACCGAGCGCATCATCAACTACAAGGTCTCCAAGTATGAGATCGACTGCTCACGCTTCCGTGGGTAGGAGGACGGCATGTCCGGCGAGACGAACCTGGAGGTGTTGCTGAGGTCGATGCGGAGGGCTCACGCTCATCCTCCCCCGTGAGAAGGCCGACGCCGCTGGGTTAACTTACGGCGCTGTCTTCCGGATGCTCACCCTCTCCGTGCACTCCAGCCTGGAGGCCGTGGGGTTCCTCGCCGCCGTTACCACCCGGCTCGCCGCTCGGGGCATCAGTGTGAACCCCGTGTCGGCGTACTTCCACGATCACCTCTTCGTCCCCTCCGCTCGCGCCACGGAGTCGCTCGCGCTGCTCGCCGGGCTCGCTCGCGGCGACCCGGCTCCGGCCTGACGCCGCTTCACCTTCATCCTCAAGCCCTCGACTCCCAGTGTGATGAGCGCCCTGGGTTTCACGTTCACGCCGGGCTCCAGCTCCAGCTCGTAGCGCTGCGCGATCGCCGCCACCAGCAACTGCGCCTCCATCAGCGCGAACCGGTTGCCGATGCACAGGTGCGCTCCCAATCCAAAGGGCAGGTACGCCGGTAGCTGTCTGTCATCCACCCCCAGGAAGCGCTCCGGCCAGAAGCGCTCGGGCTGCTCGAAGAAGCGTCCGTCCCGGTGTGTCACGTAGACGCTGATGACGATCGGCGCGTTCGCCGGAATCGTGTAGCCCCCCAGCTCCGTGTCCGTGAGCGGCGCTCGCTCCGCGTACCAGGCCGGCGGGTAGATGCGCAGCGTCTCCTTCACCACGCTCTCCGTGTACTTGAGCTTCGGCAGGTCTCCCACCGTCGGTGCCCGGCCCTCCAGCACCGTGTCCAACTCGTCCTGCAGCTTGCGGCGGATGTCCGGGTTGCGCGACAGCAACAGCCACGTCCAGCTCAGCAGGTTCGCCGTCGTCTCGTGCCCCGCGAAGAGCAACGAGAGCGTCTGCGCCCCCACCTGCTCGTCCGCCATCTTCGTGCCGTCCTCGTCCCTCGCCAGCAACAGCATCGAGAGCAGGTCCCCCCGGTCCGCCCCCGTCGCCCTCCGCTCATCGATGATGCTGCCCGTGATGCGATTCAGCGCCTCCACCGCACGGCGACTCGCGCCCCAGCGCTTCACCGGCACCCACTCGGGAAGCACCGAGTACAGCGGGTACTCCTTGTTGATCGCCTTCATGATCGCCGTGAAGGCCTCGCTCACCTGGCTCGCCTGCTCCCCCGTGTCCGCGTCGAAGAGCGTCTTCGACACGATCTCGAACGTGAGCCTCATCATGTCGTGCGAAGTGTCTCGCGTCTCCCCGTCCTTCCACCCCTCCAGCATCCGCGTCGCGAAACGCTCCATCACCGCGCCGTACCCCTCGATGCGCTTGTGATGGAAGGCCGGCTGCATCAGCCTCCTCTGCTGCAGATGGTTCTCCCCCTCCTGCGAGAACAGGCCCCTCCCCAGGAACGACTCCATCAGGTCCCTCGAGATCGCCGTCCGCACGAAGTTCTGGCTCGTGAGCACCTTCCGGATCAGCTCCGGGTGGTTCACGAAATAGAAGCGTCTGCGCCCCAGGTGGAAGCTGCTCACGTCTCCGTAGCTTCCCAGCTCCCTGAAGAAGTCCAGCTCTCCCTTCGCCGCCGCCAGGATGTTCCCCAGCAACGCGTTTCCCTTCGGCCCCGGTGGGTGTTTCGCTTTCATGGCCCAGAGATTAGTGCCCCGTGCCTCCGGACGTCACAGGGAGGTTCTCGAGAGCTGCTGACCCTCACCCCGTCCCTCTCCCGGCGGGCGAGGGGTTTTGTCCGTGGGTAGGGTCTGTTTGGAACAACACGCCCGCCCACACCAGCAGCGTCCCGTCCTTCCTCTCCCGGAACAGCAACAGCAACAGCCCCGCCACCGCGTACGTGCACGAGCCCCAGCAGGTACATCGCCATCAGCCGCCTCGTGTACACCGGCACCACCGACGTGCCCCGCTTCTCCGCCCTCGTCAGCTGCACGCAGAAGCCCAGCCCGAACAAGAACGAGAAGATGGGCATGAACCTCCCGTTCACGAAGAACTGGAACAGCTCGTTCGCCGCCTGGTCCACCCACGAGGACTCCAGCTCCTCCTTCACCACCGACCGCGGCATCAACACCCATCCACTCATCCAAACATAGACGTTCGAGACGAACACCCCTCCCAGCGCGAACCCGCGCAGCACGTCCAGCACTTCCAGCCGCTCGCCCGCCTCCACCGGACGCGCCTCGGCCACTGCCTCCACCCCAGGCCCCGTGCTCATCCTCAGTTGCTCCCCGTCCGATCCGCCAGCGCCCGCTCCACTTCCCTCTCCCGCTCCGCCTCCTTCCCCTGCCCCTCTCCCCTCGGCGCCTCCCACGGCACCTGCCCCGCCTCCCGCCGCTCCACCTCCCGCTGCTGCCTCATCTGCCCGCTCGTCTCCAACGCCAGCCGCGTCGTCCGCTCCGTCAGCTTCAGGATTCCCTGCGCATCCACCACGTTCGTCGGATCCAACTGGTCCAACGGCGTCTGCTCCAGCCGCCCCAGGGACATCCGCTCCAGCTTGAACCCCAACAGCTCCGTCCCCACCTCCATCATCACGTGGTCGATGAAGAGGCTCCGGTCCGCCAGCAGCTCATCGAAGTTGAACGTGCTCGCCGCGTTCGCCAGCGCGCACGCGAAGCGCTCCTCCAACAGCGCCTGCACCTCCTCCGGCCGGTTCGCCCTCGCGCACCCCACCTCCCTCGCCACCCGCAGCACCGCCGCCTCCTCCCGCTCCACCTTCACCAGGAACGTTCCCCTCACGTCCACCCGGATGCCGTCCCGGCACGACAGCCCCTGCTTCCCCCTCCGCTCCACCACCACCTTGCGCACCGACAGGTCCAACACCTCTCCCCTCTGCACCATCGGCAACACCAGCCCGCTCCCGAAGCGCACCCGCGTCGGCCCCCCTCCCTTCTCGAGGAGCAGCGCCTCTCCCGGGCCCACCCGGCGGTAGCTCTTCAGCAACACCACGCCGCACGCCACACAGGCGGCGGCCACTCCAGCAAGCGCCAGCAGAAGGGGCATCTCCATGAGGGAACGGCTCCAGGCAGGGGGCCGGGACTCCAACACGCCCCATGCCTCCCGCGCCAGGGCCCACTCCCCTCCTGGCCCCCTGGTGTAGCCTCTTCACCATGCGTCCGATCGACATCTGCACCGCCGTCCTGGTCACCACCGGCAACCGCGCCCTGCGCGAGCCCTCCAGGACCCGCTGGGATGCCGTCGAGGAACTCCTCGGCCTCCGCCTCCGCCCCCACAGCCCCTTCGACTCCCGCGTCACCTTCGTCGACGTCGGCGGCGAGCACGTCTCCTTCGAGGAGTGGCTCGAGAACCGCCCCGCCCCCTCCGCCCGCCTCTGGCTCGCCCCCTTCCCCCAGGACCCCTCCTCCGACCCGGGCCTCCAGGGGCTCCCCCCGGAGGTCCTCCAGGCCATCGACCGCGGCGGCCTCGGCTTCCTCGTCTACTCCGATGGCCAGCGCGTCGAGCGCTTCGTCCCCCGGGAACTCCAGCCTCGCACCTATGAGCTCTCCGGCCCCCAGCTCCATGCCTTCATCCTGGGCCGCGGAAATCCCTCCGCCCTCTTCGCGCTCCTCGCCTCCGAGCTCGGTGTGGCCCCCGAGGCCCTGGAAGGCCACCTCGCCCACCTCTCGCCCGATGACCTCCAGGACGTCATCCCCCGCTTCATGTCCGCGGGCGCCATCGTGGAGTTCTCCTCCCCCGGTGACGAGGGACCCGACTCCACCGACTCCATCACCTGGAACTCCTTCTTCTCCCCCTCCCCCGCCGCCTCCAGCCTCTCCTTCGAGTTCCTCTACGCCGGCCCCGGCTCGGAGTCCGACCTCGAGCGCGACCTCGACTCCGCTCGCGCCGAGCTCTCCGCTACCCTCGAGGCCCTCGTGGAGTTCGCCCACGCCCACTCGCTCCGCTCGTGGGAGAAGCACTTCCGCCGCGCCCTCCTCCGCCTCTCCCTCGAGCCCCAGCCCCTCGAGGACCTCGTCGAGCTGCTGCTCCTCAACGCCCTTCCCACCCCCGCCATCCAGCTCGCCCTCTGCGCCGCCGCCTCCGATGTCTTCGGCGGCATGGGCTCCTGGAATGACATGGCATTCGACGGCCACGACCGAGAGCGGTACATCTCCCTCTCCGACCGGCTCTTCGCCTCCACCCGCTCCGCCCTCCGCACCAGCCTCAACCGCTCCGCGCTGTGAGCACGGAACGGGAGTCCGGGGGGACAAGGCGCGGGATGTAGACCCTCACCCCGACCCTCTCCCAGAGGGAGAGGGAGGCGGCGGCGCTACTCCTTCTTCGCTTCCTTGCGCCGGCTCAGCACCTTCTGCAGCTTCTTCATCTTCTCCAGGATGAGGCTCCGCTTCAGGTTCGACAGCAGCTCCACGAAGACGTGACCATCCAGGTGGTCGATCTCGTGCTGCAGCACGTGCGCCAGCCTCCCCTCCGCCTCCAGCTCGTGCCACTCCCCCGCCCGGTCCTGGTACTTCACCTTCACCTTGTGGAACCGCGGCGTCTTCTCGTACTGGTCCGGCACCGACAGGCACCCCTCCTCCAGCGTCACCGGCCCCGATTTCTCCAGAATCCGCGGGTTGATGATCTCGAAGTACGTCCCGTCCTCCCTCCCCACCCACGAGCACCGCTGCGACACCCCAATCTGGTTCGCCGCAATCCCTATCCCCTCCGCCTCCTTCATCGACGCGTACATCTCGTCCAGCAGCTTCGTGAGGTGCTCGCCAAAGTCCGTCACCGGCTTCGTCGGCGTGTTGAGGACCTTGTTCGGCCAGATGACGATGTCGCGTGCCATTCGGTGTCTCTTCTCCCTGCTCGAGCGCGTGAACCGCCCTTCTACACCGGGCACGCCCGCTCGCCACCCCCGAGTGTCACCGTCCTGTCTCCACCTCGACTCCCCTCCCCCGAGCGCCCCGCGTGCGGGTCTGCTACACCCCCCGTATGCACCCCAACGCCCAGCTCCTCACCGACTTCTACGCCGCCTTCGCCCGCCGCGACGGCGACACCATGGCCTCCTACTACCACCCCGACGCCGAGTTCTCCGACCCCGCCTTCCCCGGCCTGCGCCACGCCCGCGTCACCTCCATGTGGCGCATGCTCTGCGAGCGCGGCACCGACCTCGAGCTCACCCTCGTCGACGTCCAGGCCGATGACCGCTCCGGCCGCGCCCGCTGGGAGGCCCGCTACACCTTCAGCATGTCCGGCAACAAGGTCCTCAACCGCATCTCCTCCTCCTTCGAGTTCAAGGACGGGAAGATCTTCCGCCAGACCGACTCCTTCCCCTTCTGGACCTGGGCCCGCCAGGCCATCGGCCCCGTAGGCCTCCTGCTCGGCTGGACTCCCTTCGTGCGCAACAAGGTCCAGGCCCAGGCCCGCCGCTCCCTCGACAAATACATGGAAGAGCGCGGAATCAAGGGAGCGTAAGTCTTTCCCCAATTCCTCTCATCCTCCTTCCAGAGCCAGACAAGCCCTCTTCCCTGGAAGAACAAGACTCCGGGCGCCCGCCCCGCGCAGCGGGCCCCCGAGGTACGGTCAAGCGCCACCCCCCCGAGTCGCCCACCACCCCTCCCGCGCGGCGTTTCCCCTCTGAAAACCCGCGTCTCCTCCTCCGTCCGCCATCGTCCCACAGACCGTCCAGATGCGCGCCCCGGGCGTGGAAAGATGTATCAACGCCACACTTCCCCGGCCTTCCGAGACGCATACACATGCAAGATTTCAGCAGCAACATTCGATTTGTATTTGCCGCTGAGAATTTGTATTGCTTTACCTGCGTGAGCTCACGCGGGCCGTGTGTGGATGACGAAGGGAAAGATTTCCGCTCTGGATGCAGGCATCCCGGATGCAAGGAAATGAGACCCACGAAGAGATCCACATCCGGTCGCGTCACATCAACGGTCTCGTGAAGGAGCACTCCACAGAGAGTGCGGGAGGGCATCATGAGGGCAGTGCTGAATCACATCGCCGAGCGTCAGTCCCGTTTCGCCGAGCACCACGTCTTCGACGGACTGCAGCAGGACGGGCCGCTGGAGCAGGTGCTGGCGTTCGCCCCCCGGCTGGCCTTCTGGGTGATGAGCTTCCAGGACGTGCTGCGGCTCAACGCCCAGCGGATGCAGGACCCGGAGCTGGCCATGCTGATGCTGCGCCACCGCCAGGAGGAGCGCGGGCACGACCACTGGTTCTTCGAGGACGCCGCCCAGCTGATGGGCCGCCCCTTCCACCTCACCGAGCCCTGGGGCCGCACCCATGAGGCCACGCGGGACGCCAGTTACGCCATCCTCGCCGAGGCCATGCGCCCGCTGGATGACCGGCTGCGCATCGTCCTGGTGCTGACGCTGGAGTCCACCAGCCACGCCTTCTTCAGCCGCACCGCCAACCTCCCGCAGACGCTCAGCCAGGGCCAGCGCCTCAAGTACTTCTCCAACCACCACATGGAGGCCGAGGAGCAGCACGAGGTGTTCGAGGAGCAGATGGAGGCGATGCTGCTGGGCATGGAGCTGTCCCCGGAGCTGCGCGCCGAGGCCATCGCGCTGGTGGACCGCGTCTACGCGGCCTTCCACTCCATGTTCGACGGCTTCCAGACCGAATCTCAGCGTCCCGCGGTCAAGCCCGAGTGGCGTCCGCAGCCCGCTGTCACTGCCCAGCCGGCCCTGATGGCCAGCCCCGCTCGCTAACGCGCTCGCGGTTCCCGCTGTACGTCGTCCGGGTGTGAGCCTTCCCCACCCCGCGTTGCTTCAACGGCCGCTGGCGGCACGTTCCGCCCGGCCTCCCGGGGGCCCTACGGGGCCTCGACGGTGTTGAAGAACGACTTGATGACCTCCTTGCCCTTCACCTCCCACAAGATGACCTGGCCCTGGCGGATGAAGTAGCTGTCCCCGGCCTTGTACTTGTGGGTGTTGCCCGCCTCGTCCGTCAGCGTCACCTCGCCCTCGAGGATGGTGGCGTGCTCCGTGAAGGGGAAGTGGATGCGAATCTTGCCCTTCGTCGCCTTGAAGAGGCCGGCCGCCACCGGGCCCCGGGCGTAGTCGATGCGGGCGAAAATCTGGGGGTTGCCCTCGAGCACCTCGCCCCCGAGGTTCTCCGGCGCGCCCAGGTTCACGAAGCCGTCATCACCCACCTTGCCCTTGGGCGAGTAGACGATCATCGCCTTGGGGCGAACCGTCGTCTCACCCTCGAGCGCCGCCGCCGAGCTCGCCAGCTCCGCCGAGCCACCCTGGGGAAGCTCGCCACCGCAGGCGGTCAGCAGACCCGCGAGAGCGACGACGCCAAGGCCCAGCATGCTGTTGAGGCGAACGCGACGGAACATGAGCACTCCCGGTTTCGTTGTTCGCGAAGATTTATGCCACCCCCTGAATCCAATGTCTATGCAAATTCAGCGTGGGACGCGAAAAACAAACCGGAAGTCTCCTTTTTCGCTCTCACCGTGAGCGGTGTTTGTCTACCATTGGCCCCGTCTGTCTACCATTGGCCCGTCCGACCTACCGCGTCAGGTTCACCATTTGAGGTGATAGGTGCAGGAGCGGCCTCCCTTGCCGCGGCAGCCGGCGGGGCCGTGGTCGATGCGCAGGCGGATGGAGCCCTTGGGCTGGAAGCGGTCGTAGAGGGCTTCCATGATTCCCTGGTCGAACTCGCAGGGGTACGGGTTGTCGGCCACCATGCGGGCGGCGCGCTCGCCCTCGGGGAAGTAGCGGTAGCTGCCGATGTCCCCCTTGCCGCGGTGGTTCATCCGGTAGGCCACGTCCAGCGAGTTGAGCGCCGAGCCGAACGAGTCGATTCCCGGAGGGAAGACGGCGCTCTTGGGCACCGCCCGGCCAATGGCCCGCGTGGTGTTGGGCCCCACCTGCTTCAGGATGTCATCGAAGCTGTCGAGGACACTGGGCATCGGGTACCACTTCTCCGGATCCAACGGCTCGATGCCGTGCGAGGCCAGCACCCGCTGCGCCTTGAGCTTGAGGAACTCCATGGCGTTGACCAGGGCCTGTACGCTCTTCCCATACACCTCGACATGACCTGCGGATGCGTTGCGCGTCATGACCACTCCTTAAGTTGGCTCTCGCGAGCATGACTCAAACACCAGGCAGGCCGATTCTCCCTCAAGCGCCCCCCTCGCCGCGAGACGCCTCGGCGCTTGATTTGAGAATTCCACCGCAATCAATTATCTACCGTCTGGCTGTGCAATGCCTGAATCCGTGGCACCGTGGCGCAGTGCGTCCATGAGCAATGTGTGTGCATTCAACTCCGAGCGCCGCACGTTGCCCGCCCGGGACAGCGCTTCCTTGTAGCCACCGGCCACGAAGGCCTGGAAGTCCAACGTGGCCAGGCGGTACGTCGCCTCCGGCCTCACCGGCTCGTCCCCCGCCTCCGGGAGGGCCGGGTCCTTCAGCACCCGCAGGCGCACCGGCCGCCCGTCCTCCACCTCGTAGCGGATGCCGCTGCGCTGGCTGTAGCTGTCCGTCCCCCGCTTCGACTCGCTCAGCGCCACCCAGTCCGCCAGCTGCGCCCCCGTCAGCTCCGCCGTCACCAGGAGGTTGCGGTACGGAATGGCCCCCAGGAAGTCCTCCACCGTCACCTCCCCCGCGGGCAGCCCGCCCCGGAAGCTCGCCGACAGCGCGAAGAAGGCGTGCGCCCCCGCCGCCCGGCGCCAGATCTCCGCCGCCCAGGTGCCCACCTCCGCCTGCCCCGTCGTGAGGCCCTCGTCCCGCAGCGGCCTGTCCAGATGGCCCAGCACCTCGAAGCGCTCCGGCCGCTTCGCCACCAGCGCCCGCTGAAGCCGCTCCACCTCCGCCGCCGTCCGGGGCTCCTCCCGCTTCGTGCCGTCCATCTTCACCAGCCCGCCCTCCACCCGCTCCAGCCTCCCGCCCCGGAAGCGCAACCGCACCTCCGAGAGGTAGGCGAGGTATTGGTACGGAGACAGGTACCAGGTGCTCGTCCCCGGCAGCACCCCCAGCTCCGTCTTCTGGTGCGAGTGCGAGCCCATGATGACGTCAATGCCTGACACCTCCCGCGCCAGCGCCTCGTCGTCCTCGCGCAACTGGTGCCCGAGCAGCACCACCGCGTCCACGTGCTCCCGCGTGCGCAGCGTCTCCACCACCGCCCTCGCCGCCTCCGTCGCGCTCGTCCACCGCGTCCCCGCCGGCAGGTTCTCCGGCTTCACCAGACGCTGCATGTCCGGCCCCGCCACCGCGAAGAAGCCCACCCGCACGCCCCCCACCTCGCGCACCACGTAGGGCTTCCCCTCCACCCGCAAGTACGGCGCTCCGTCCGGGCCCACCAGGTTGGCGCAGAGCACCGGGTAGCTCGCGCTCGCCCGGCACCGCTCGAAGGCCTCCGCCCCGTAGTCCAGGTCGTGGTTGCCCAGCGCCATCACGTCCAGCACGCCGTTGAACCACGGCCACTCCACGCACCCGTACTCGTCACTCCACGTGGGCACGCCCTTGTTCACCGTGTCCCCTCCCGACACCACCAGCGTGTCCGGCCTCGCCTTCGCCTCCCGGAGGTACGCCAGCGCCCGCGCCACGCCCCCCTGTCCCGGCTCGCCCTCCGAATAGAAGGGCACCGCGTGCGAGTGGTAGTCCGTCATCCCCACCAGCGTCACCGTACGCGTCGTCTGGCAGGCGGAGAGGAACAGCAGGCTCGTGAGAAGGGTGATGCGTTCGTTCATGGCGCAATGGCTCCTGCTCCCGCCCTTCACATCCCGCCACTCGTCCCGTCAAGCCGCGTGCCTGCCTGCCCTCCGGCCTGCCCTGGCGTATGGGTCCCTTCACTCCGGCACACCCACCGCACCATCGCCACCCTTCCGAGCGAGACAGTCCAACCAAGGAAGGCATGGGAATGGATGCCATCGCGCTCTTGAAGGCGGACCACAAGACCGTGGAGACGCTCTTCCGCAAGTTCGAACAGGCCGGCCGCAACGCCAGGAAGCTCAAGCGCAAGCTCGTGGATCAGCTCGTCCGCGAGCTCGCCGTCCACGCCATCATCGAGGAGCAGATCCTCTATCCCTCGATTCGCGCCAAGGCCACGGCCCTCGAGGACCAGGTGCTCGAGTCCCTCGAGGAACACCACGTCGCCAAGTGGCTCCTCAAGGAGCTGGAGAACCTCCCTCCCGAGGCCGAACGCTTCGACGCCAAGGTGAAGGTCCTCATCGAGAACGTCCGCACCCACGTCACCCAAGAGGAACGCACCCTCTTCCCCCAGGTGCGCAAGGCCTTCAGTCCCCAGGAGCTCCGCGACATGGCCGAGGCCTTGACGCTCGCCAAGCGCGCCGCTCCCACCCGGCCCCATCCCCGCGCCCCGGATACCCCGCCCGGCAACCTCGTCGCCGGTGCCGTCTCCGCCGTGCTCGACATGGGCAAGGACGCCCTGCGCGCCGCTCGCCGCAAGGCCGAGGGTCTCTCGCCCTCCCCCGCTCCTCGCGCCGGCAAGCGCGCTCGCAAGACGCGCGGCGCCTCCAGCGAGCTGCCTCGCGAGGGCGATGGCTCCGTCCAGGACATGGCCACCGAGTCGTCCTATTTGATGTGAGCCCGAACGGTCCGAGGGCCTGGTTCCTTCAGGCCCTCCCCCCGTTCATCGGCAGTCACACCCACTGACTCGCGCGTCCTTCTCCGCAGAGGCCCCTCGCCTCTCCACCCGCATTCAGGAGAAGACCCCGATGAGTCAATGGACGGATTCGTTCACGTACACCTGGTATGGGAAGAAGCCCGAGGAGATGGGCAAGAACCCCGGGCCCCAACAGAGCCCCAATACCTGCTGGGCGGCCAGCGCCGCCTACGTCCTGGGTATTCCAGAGGTCAAGGTCAAGCTCGTGACGGACCTGGAGAGCGCCATCCAAGGGCATCTCTTCAAGGACTACATCTCCTTCCTCCACACCGAATTCCCAAATCAATTCAAGGCCCAGGCCCGGCTCTACGGGAATGACTTGACCGGCGCCGACCTGGAGAAACGCTTCCCGATGATCGTCCAGGTTCCCGGGCACTTCATCGTGGCCCTCGCCATCGGGCGCGCACAGTCCAAGGAGGACCGCATCCTCTGGTGGGATCCCGCCGACGGGCTCGCCCACAACGCCCCCGTGAGCACGCTCGGCACGACCTATGGTGGGGGCTCGTTCCTGTTCGTCTCCAAGGTCTAAGCCCCCCCTGATTCACGGGAACGCTGGCAGCGGCGAGATGTCCGGGGACACCCACGCTCGCCGCGCGGCCTCCGCTTCCAGCGTCTCCTTGCGGTAGTGGCGCGACAGCAGCTTGCTGTCCCGGAGTCCCTCGTGCGCCTCCTGAAAGGCGCTGAAGGGATTCAGGTCCGGCGTCTCCTTCAGCGCCACGTATACGTGCGCGCTCCACGCCCGCGTCACCGTCTCGTGGTACTTGCCCGGTGCGCCCAGCGCCGTCGCGTACTTCTGGATCGTTCCGCGGATCCGCTCGTAGCCCTCCACCGGCCCGTGCCGGCGCAGGTAGAGCCAGGCGAGTCTCACGTGCTCCCGGTGGCCAAAGTGCTCTCCCGGCCACTCCGCCGACTCCACCGCCGCGAGGAATTCGTCGTCACTCGCTGTCTCCGGGTTCATGTCCGCGTTCCTCGTGGCCCTCTTCGGGGGGGAACCCGGGACCCGGGCACCCTCACCCCGTCCCTCTCCCGGAGGGCGAGGGGATGTTACTCCCACGCGAACGCGAACCCTCCATCCAATCCGTCCACCCACTCGCGCTTCACCCGGATCCGCCGGCCCCCCGTCGCGCACAGCAACGCCTCCAATACCCCCTCCTGACACGCCGCCGGCAGGAAGTCTCCCCTCCTCACCACCCTCCCACTGCTCAGCCCCGTCCACTCCACCGACAACTCCCCGAAGCTCATCGTCTGCCGATGGATGTCCGGCGCACTCTCCATCATCCGCCTCGGACTCCCATGCGTCAGCACCTTCACCACCCTCCCCAACGGCGAGGACAGGTAGTCCGCATTCGTCCTCCTCCCCAGCTCCCTCAGCGCCTCCTCCCCTCCCCCGTACCTCGGCGCCAACTGTCTCGCCGCGCACGCCAGCATCCTCAGCAACGAACGGATGGGATAGCGGAAGGCATCCACGAAGTGCTCCTCGCCGCTGGCCTCCACGCACCCGCGCATCGCCGACTCGTCCCCCAGCCCCCTCACCGCCTCCAGCGTTCCCTTGAACATCACCCCCCGCGCCGTGTCCTCCGCTGTCGCCTGCCCCATCCTCCACACCAGGTCCCTCTCCCAATCGCTCTCGCCCGGCGCGTCCAGCACCACCGCCCGCATGCTCATTGGCCGTACCCCGATGCTGTGAGGATGTCCCTGATGACCTCTCGGCGTCATGGGCGACCCAGGGGTGCACCGGCCATGCCGTGAACCCCTCCGCGCTCCCCTTCCGTCCGACTCTCCACACTCGCTCGTCCCGCGGTACAGGCCCCTCTCCCCCACCGTCCGAAGCCCGACACACCCCTCACCCCCCGGGGCGCAAACCCTGCGCGGTCCCCCTCGACCCCCGGGCGCAAATCCTGCGCGTCACGGCCCCGCGCTCACTCCCACGTGACGAGGTACTCGCTCTCGAGCACCTCCAGCCTCGTGCCACCCACCCGCACGCCCCGCGCCTTCATCGCCTCGAGCGCCGCCAGCAACACGCCCTCGTGCCACGCGCACGGCATGAAGTCGCGCCGCATCATCACCCGCCCCCGCGTGGGCCCCTCCATCGTCACCGTGCGCTCTCCGAAGTTCACCGCCGCCCGGTACGCCGACGGCATGTTCATCAGCAGCCGCCGCGTCTCCCCCTTCGACAGCAGCAGCAGCGCCTTCCCCGCCGCCGACTTCAACATGTCCGCCGTCGCCCTCCTCCCCAGCTGCCGCTGCGCCTCCGCCCAGCTTCCACACCGCGGCTCCAATACCCGCGCCGCCGTCTCGCTCACCTTCAGCCACGCCTCCACCGGGTAGTTGAAGAACTCCACGAAGCGCGGCTCTCCCCCCGCCTCCACGCACTGGCGCACCCCCTCCTCCCCCTCCAGCGCCCTCACCGCCTCCAGCGCTCCCAGGAAGAACGTGCCCCGCACCGTGTCCGACGGAGTCGCCAGCGCCAGCCGCTGCTCCAGGTCCTCGCGCAAATCCTGCGCTTCCACCACTTCGGCCTCGCACGCGCTCACGCTCATCGCACCGCCCCTCCGCTCTTGCACCCTGAACACCCCCTCTCGGAGCCCCCTCCCCCGCCCCCTCCCCCGTCCTCTGCCCGACTTCTCCCCTCTCCCCAATTGCCCGTTCCCTCACACTCCGGCCCCACCGCCCCCGGCTCGGCACCGCTACGCCTACAATGGCACTCACTGTGCGCGACGCCTCGAGCCCTCCCCTCCACCCCGCTCCTCCCGCTCCCTGCTTCGAAAATGAAGCAGCGTGCCTCGCCGCCCCACGGCCCGGCAACCCCCTTCGCCTCCTCTCCCCCTCTGGACCCAAGAGCACTTTCTTGATTTCTCTGGAATTCCCACAGGGCTTCAGAATTGACGCGGAAGCACATCAAAGATGACGGTCACCCAGGACACCCCCACCCTCCCGCGCAGCGAACGTAAACCCCTGTACGTGCAGGTGGTCACCCAGCCCGCGCTCCAGGGGTGCTGGGCCGTCAACATCAGTGAGACGGGCATCGGGTTGATCGCCACCCCGAGCGGGCCGGCCGAGGGCCCTCGCGAGGGCCAGGAGCTGGACATGGCCTTCACGCTGCCCGAGTCGCGCGCGCGCATCCGCGTGCGCGGCGTGGTGCGCTGGAGGCACGACCCGGAGGATCAGGACGACGGCGCGGTGACGGCCCTGGGCGTGAGCTTCCACGGCTTCGAGGGCTCGGATGGGGTGACGCTCAAGCGCTACCTGCTCAACCACCAGCTCTACGTGGCCGCCGTGTACGCCGAGGAGACGGAGCTGCGCGGCCTGCGCGAGGCGCTCGAGAGCCACGTGCGGCTGCGCTTCGTCCCCACCCCCGAGGACCTGGATACGCTGCTGGGCCGCGGTGACATCAGCGCGCTGCTCGTGTGCGGACGCGACGAGGCCCGCGCCATCGCCCTCGTGGAGCGGCTGGCCTCCCGCCGCGCCGAGGCGGACCCCACCGGCGCCGGGCCCGCCAGCGATTTGTCCCCCCGCATCCTCTACTGCGCTCCCGCGGTGCCCTCGCGGCTGGTGGAGCTGTTCAACCAGGGGAAGATATTCAGGGCGCTCGTGCCCCCCTTCGAGCCCGTGGAGCTCCGGCAGGCCGTGCTCCAGGCCAGCCGGGAGCTGGGCCTGCGCACCGAGCAGCGGCGCGCGGCGCTCGAGCTGGAGCGCAACCTGCTGCGCGAGCGCGCCCGCGAGGCCCCCCGCCTCTCCCCCGGCGCCGACGTCACCGAGGAGCCCGGCTTCCGCAGCCCCGTCATGCGCCAGGTGATGGACATGGTGCGCGTGGCCGCTCCCCACCGCGTCGCCGTGCTCCTGCAGGGCGAGACGGGCACCGGCAAGGAGGTGCTCGCCCGCGTCATCCACCGGCTCAGCGGCCGCAGCAACCAGCCCCTCGTCGTGCAGGACTGCGGCGCCCTCACCGAGACGCTCCTGGAGAGCGAGCTCTTCGGCCACGTGAAGGGCGCCTTCACCGGCGCCGTCGCCGACCACCCCGGCCTCTTCGTGCTCGCCGACGGCGGCACCATCTTCCTGGACGAAATCGAGAACACCACCCCCAACCTCCAGTCCAAGCTGCTGCGCGTGCTGGAGAGCGGCGACGTGCGCCCCGTCGGTGGCACGCAAATCCGCCGGGTGGACGTGCGCATCATCGCCGCCAGCAACAGGGACCTCGCCGAGGAGGTGCGCGCCGGACGCTTCCGCAGCGATCTCTTCTACCGCCTCAACAGCTTCACCATCGACCTGCCCCCGCTGCGCGAGCGCCCCGAGGACATCCTCGACCTGGCGCGCTACTTCCTCGGCCACTTCAACCGCACCCTGCGGCGCTCGGCCAGCGGACTGTCCGGCGAGGCCGAGCAGCTCCTCCTCTCGGCGAAGTGGCCGGGCAACGTGCGCGAGCTGCGCAACTGCATCGAGCGCGCCGTGCTGCTCTCCGGCGACGAGGAGCTCATCACCCGGCGCCACCTGCCCCCCGCCCTCCTCCACCACGCGGAGAGCGCCTCCCGCCAGATGGTGCGCGTGAGCGGCGCGGGCTCGCTGCGCGACAGGTTGGAGCAGCTGGAGAAGGAGATCATCCGCGAGGCCCTCGAGCGCCACGGGGGCGTGGTCCGCCGCGCCGCCGCCGCGCTCGAGATGGACCCCGTGACGCTCGGCCGCCGCGTCCGGCGCCACGGGCTGCTCGACAAGGAGCAGTGAGGCAGGGCGCGGTGACGGCCAGGGGAAGGGGGCGAGCGGAAGGCGCCGCCGTCCCGGGTGGCCGGCTCCCGAGCGGCGCCGCACCTTGAGGGGACAAGGACACCTGGCTCTCGGGTTGTCCCCGAGAACGGCCAAGGAGCGGCCATGGTTCCCAGCCACGAGGCTTCAGGAGACAGGTCCGGAGACCAGTCCAGTTGGGGCTCGCCCTCCCAGCGACTCCTGACTCCTCCCGGCCCTCCGAGCGAGGACACGCCCTCCTCCACGGACTCCCTGGAATCGGACTTCGGGGACTCGTTCCTCGAGCAGGTGGCCGCCATCTCCACCCAGCAGGTGCGCAGCGCCCCCCTCTTCCTCGCGCCCGGGACCCGGCTGGGCGGCGAGGACGGCCAGCGCTTCGAAATCCTCACCGAGCTGGGCACCGGCGCCATGGGCCAGGTGTTCCGCGCGAAGGATCTCCTCCTGGAGCGCACCACCGCCATCAAGTTCCTGCTCCAGCACGAGCAGATTCCCCGCCAGCGGCTCGACGGCCTGTTCCTCACCGAGGCGCGCGCCACCGCCCGGTTGGACCACGAGAACATCGTCCGCATCTTCGACGTCGGCACCTGGAAGGGCATCCCCTACCTGGTCATCGAGTACCTGCGCGGCCGCTCCCTCCACGCGCTGATGAGGCAGGAGCGCCTCGAGCCCCTGCGCGCCGTCCAACTCCTGGAGCAGATCGCCGCGGGCCTCACCCACGCGCACCAGCAGGGCATCATCCACAGGGACCTCAAGCCCAGCAACGTCTTCGTCCTGGAGAACGGGCGGGTGAAGCTGCTGGACTTCGGGCTCGCGTACCTCATCGCGGGAGCCACCCCCGCGCATCTCCAGGCCGGCTCGCCCGCGTACATGGCGCCCGAGCAGTGGCGCGGAGAGCCGCAGGACGGGCGCACCGACCTCTGGGCCGCGGGCGTCATCCTCTTCGAGATGCTCACGGGCGAGCTGCCCTACCAGGCGAGCCAGCCGAAGGGCCTGCGCGCGCAGGTGACCTCGAAGGAGCCCGTCCCCCCCGCCCGCGCCCGCGCCCCCGAGCTGCGCGAGGAGCTGGACCAGGTGCTCCAACGCGCGCTGCAGAAGGACCCGGACCTGCGCTTCCAGAGCGCCGAGGAGCTCCGCCAGGCCCTGCGCGCCGTGGAGCCCCTCCTCGCCCAGCCTCCCCCTCCGCCCCCGCGCCGGCCCGGCGCCGCGGCCAGCACGGACGCCGCCATCCAGCGCCGGCAGGTGACGCTCCTGTCCGCGCGCCTGGGCAGCCTGGACGACCTCCCGCGCTCGCTCACCCCGGATGACCTGAGCGAGGTGCTGGAGGTGTTCCACCACTGCTGCATCCTCGAGACCGGACAGTGGGGCGGCACCCTCATCACCTCCATCAACGACCAGCTGCTCGTCTGCTTCGGCTGCCGCGCGGCGAGGGAGGACGACGCGGAACGCGCCGTGCGCGCGGCGGAGCACCTGCTGGACGCGATGAAGGAGCAGCTCCACCACCTCGGCCAGTCCGAGCGTCTGCTGCCCCAGCTCGGCCTCCACACCGGCCCCGTCACCCTCGACTACCTGGCCGTCCAGGCCCAGTCCGGAGGGCCCACCCTCCAGGGCGAGGCCCCCACCATCGCCAGCGCGCTCGCCTCGCGCGCCCGGCCCGGCACCGTCCTCCTCAGCGAGCAGACGCACCGCCTGGTCCGGGGCATCTTCGCCACCGAGTCCCTCGGCCCCCAGCCCCTCCAGGGCAGCCGGCGCGAGCTGGACGTCCACCGCGTCCTCAGCGATCGCGAGGTGACGAGCCGCTTCGAGCGGGCCTCCCACCAGGGACTCACCCCGCTCATCGGAAGGACGGAGGAGCTCGCGTTCCTGCTCGAGCTGTGGAACCGGGCCCGGAGCGGCCAGGGGCAGTTGCTGTTGCTCTCGGGCGAGGCGGGCATGGGCAAGTCCCGCGTGGTCCAGGCCCTCCGCGAGCGCCTCGCCGGCGAGTCCCATACCCACCTGACGTGCCAGTGCTGGCCCCAGTTCAAGGACAGCGCCTTCTACCCCGTCCTCGAGGTCATCCGCCGCGCCATGCGGCTGGAGCGCGAGCGCACTCCCGAGGCGAAGCTGGCGCGGCTGGAGCAGATGCTCACGGCCCTGGAGCTGGAGGTGCCCCACGCCCTGCCCCTGCTGGCCCCGCTGCTCTCCGTCCCCCTGCTCGAGCCGTACACGCCCCCCGCGCTGTCTCCCCGGCGGTTGAAGGAGGAGCTGCTGCAGGTGCTCGCCGAGCTGCTCCTGCGGCTCACCCGGCATGACCCCGTCCTGCTCGTGGTGGAAGACATCCATTGGGTGGACCCCTCCACCCTCCAGCTGCTCGCCCTGCTCCAGGAGCGCATCCCCTCCACCCGCACCCTGCTGGTGCTCACCGCCCGCCCTGAGTTCCGCTCTCCCCTCGCGCCCCGCCCCTGGTCCCATCACCTCACGCTGGAGCGGCTGTCCCCCGAGCACACCGGAGAGCTGGTGCGGAAGGTGGCGAGCCAGGAGCCGCTCTCCCGCGAGACGATCGACCAGCTCGTGGCCCGGACGGACGGCGTCCCGCTCTTCGTGGAGGAGCTGACGCGGATGATGCTCGAGGTGTGCCCCACCCGGCAGGGCGTCCCCGAGCGGGGCCTCGAGCAGTGGCTCGTCCCCATCACCCTGCAGGCGCTGCTCGCCGCGCGGCTCGACCGGCTCCCCCCGGAACCGAGACAACTGGCGCAGGTGGCCGCCGTGCTCGGCCGCAGCTTCACCCCCGCCGTGCTCGCGGCCGTCAGTGGTTGGGAGCCTCCCGCCCTGCAACAGGCCCTGGCCACGCTGCTCGCCTCGGGCCTGTTGCACAAGCAGGGCCCCGGCCCCGAGCTGCAGTACCAGTTCCGCCACGCCCTCATCCGCGACGCGGCCTACCAGTCGCTCCCGCGCAGCCAGCTGCGGCAGTACCACCGGCGCGTGGCCGAGGTCCTCGCGAAGCTCTTCCCGGAGACGGCGCAGGGCAACCCCGAGCTGCTCGCCTACCACCAGGCGGCGGCCGGACAGTACGAGCAGGCCATCCACTCCTGGGCCCGGGCCGGGACACTCGCCAGCCAGCGCTCCAGCAACCAGGAGGCGGTGGGCCACTTCCAGGCCGCGCTGCGGCTGGTGAAGTACCTGAGGGATCCGGCGCAGCAGCGGCGCGAGGAGCTGCACCTGCAGATCGGCCTGGGCAACAACCTGGTGGCCACGCGGGGCTATGGGACGCCCGAGGTGGAGCGCGCGTACAGCCGGGCCCACGCGCTGTGCACCACGATGGGAGACACGCCCCAGCTCTCTCCGGCCCTGCACGGCCTGTGGCTGTATTACTTCGCCCGCGCCCGCTTCCCGAAGTCCCACCAGCTCGCGGAGCAGCTGCTGGGCCTGGGGCGGAAGAACCCGGAGGCGGTGGACGTGCTCATCCTCGGCCACCGGATGATGGGCACCACGCTGTTCGCCATCGGCGAGCCCGCGGCCGCGCTGGAGCACTTCGAGCAGACGCTCGCGCGGTATGACCCCGTCCGGCATCGCTCGCTGGCGCTCGTGCACGGCGTGGACCCGGCCGTGGCCGCGATGTCGTACGTGTCGTGGATCCACTGGTACCTCGGCTTCGCGGACCAGGCGTGGCGCGACCACCAGGCGGCCCTGCGGATGGCGAAGGAGGTGGCCCACCCGCACACCTCGGCCGTCACCTACTGCTACGCCAGCAGCTTCCACCAGTTCCGGCGAGAGAGCGCCGACGCGCTGAGGTGCGCGGAGAAGGCACTGGCGTTCGCCCGGGAGCACCACTTCCCGCTCTGGGAGACGTGGGCCACCCTCATCAAGGGCTGGGCCCTGGTGGCCCAGGGCGTCGCGGAGAAGGGGCTGCCCCTGCTGCGCGCGGGCATCGAGGGCTGGCGCGCCTCGGGCTCCGAGGCGGGCATGGCCACCCACCTCACCCTGCTGGCCGAGGCGACCATGCTGGCCGGACAGTACGAGGACGCCCAGCGCGTGCTGGAGGAGGCCTTCACCCTGCAGGAGCGCTACGGCGAGCGCTGCGGCGAGGTGACGCTCCACCGCGTGCGGGCGGAGCTGCTGCTGGCACGAGGCGCCGCTCCGGAGCAGGCGCTCGCCAGCTTCCACCAGTCCATCGCCGTGGCCCGGCAGCAGGGCGCCCGCGCGCTGGAACTCCAGACGACGCTCGGCCTGTGCCGGTTGCTGCTGCGGCTGGGGGAGCGCAAGCAGGCGCGCGGCACGCTGGACGCGGTGCTGAGCGGCTTCACCGAGGGCTGGGAGACCCCGGACCAGCGGGAGGCCCGGGAGTTGTCCGCCCGGTTGGGATGAACCCGGGCGCGAGTGGGCACGCCGTGAGGGCACGCACACATTGCGGGCATGACCCGACCCCGGTGGGATGCGCCAGGAGAGACGCCAGCCGTGCCCCGGCCCACGGCCGCCTGGCCCCGCGCCCGGCTCGTCCCGCGCGTCCTCTCCGGGTTGCTCCTCGCCTATGTGCTGATGAAGGCGCTCAGCGCCGCGGGGGCGTGGCTGCTCTGGGAGGCACTCGCCATCACCCCCACGCCGCTCCCCGCGAAGCACACCGCCCTCTTCCTGACGAGCTTCCTGCTCGTCTTCACCCCGCTGCTGTACCTCTCCGCCTGCGCGCTGGCGCGGCGCCTGCTCCACCCCCGCGTGGACACGCTCGTCCTCTACATGGGCACCACCTGCTTCTGCGCGACACTCGGCGAGGTGGGCACGGACACCCTCTGCGTGACGCTGCTGAAGCGGCCCCTCTGGCTCTACCACGTCTGGCCGGTGAACCACGGCTACGCCTCGGCCGCCGGGCTCTTCACCTGGCCCCTCTATGGGGGCTTCGTCTACCTGCTGCACCAGGCCCTGCGCACCAACCCCCGGCTGCGCTGCTTCGACCGGGACGGCACCAAGGTGCTGCTGCTCGCCGTGAACGCCATGCTGCTGGAGATCTTCGTCAACGTCTTCTCGCTCGGCCTCTTCGAGTCCTTCTTCTTCTTCTATTTCCGAGAGGACCTGGGGCACTTCTCCACGGGGGAGATCTTCCTCCCCTACGTGGTGCTCGGCTCCGCGGGCCTGAAGCTGCTGGCCTTCCTGGAGCGCAGGCGGCATCGCCTGGCCATCGGGCTGGCGCTTCAGGCCCTCGGCATCCTATGCGTGCTGCTCATGCCGTAGCCAACGTGTCCCCGGACCGCGGTGCCCGCTCCCAGCCCTGGACGCCCCAGGTCTGCCGCAGATGATCCGGCAGGCGGAAGGGCACGCGGTTCTTCCCGCGGCCCGCCCAGGCGATGCCCTCCATCAGCTTGCGCCCGAGCAGCACGCACAGCTCCTCGGTGAAGAGGCTGTGCTCGTCCATCTCGTCCATGACCCACCCCAGGCCCACCAACGGCCCCATGAGCAGGGTGCTCTTCAGGTCGTGCTTGCGTGGCACTCCGGCGGCGCTCGCCGTGGAGGCACCCAGCAGGTGATAGATGAGCACCTCCCCCAGGTCATCGAAGAGGTTGCCGGGCGTGACATGGTCCAGCAACGACAGCAGGGCCTGCGTCATCTCCGCGCCCTCCCTGCTCCACTGGAACTGGCGCCGGGCGATTTCATCGAAGAGGCGCTCGCCCTCCTCGTAGCGCTCGGGCAGCAGCTCGCCCTGGATGCCCATGATGTGACCCACCACGCGCCAGGCGTGGTAGTAGGCCTGCGTCTCGAGCGGCGACGGGGTGTACCCCAGCTTGGGAAGCGCGCGCAGGGTGACGACGGAGAAGGCCAGCATGGTGGCCGCCATGTCCTCCTGGTTGATGGGCTGGCCCAACGCCGGGTCCCACTTCCCCTCCTGGGCGATGAGATGGCGCACGGCGGCATGCATGAGGCGCACCTTCTGCGCGGTGCGGATGCCACGCCCGCCCGGCGCGAGTCCCGCCGGATTGCCGGGCCCCAGGTCCGGAGCCATGACATCCACCACCATCTGCGCCGTCTCCAGGATGCGGCGCGTGAGGTTCGTGGGAAGGCCCGTGCCCCGCCGCACGTCGCGGGAGAGCCACGCGCGCAGTCTCATGGACAGCCGCTGGGAGAGCGGAAGCTTCATGAGCAGGTTCGAGGCCAGCACGTCCCGGACGCGCGTGTCGCGCCCACGCCCCATCTTCCCGGTGAGATGGAGGACCTTCACCCCCTTGCGGGCCGCATAGCAGGACGGCAGCGAGGCGCAGAAGAGCGCGATGAGCATCTGGGGAGCGCAGCGGTTGAAGAAGCGCTGGCCCTCGGCGAGGAGGGACGGCTGCGTCCAGTCGGGCAAGGCCCGCGTGTCGTCGAGGAAGTGGCGAAGTGACGGGTGTAGCTGCTCGGGCGCCGGCTGCTCATTGAGGATGAGCTGCGTCATCAACTCGTTGGCCAGCGTCACCTCGCGCTCGCTCAGGCTCCGGACCGCCTCGTCGGCCTCCGGGTCGCACTCGGTGCGCTTGGTGTCCAGGAATGCATCCGTCCACCGCTCTTCCATCATCCGCATCTGAACCGCCCCTGACATTCTTCTCAGGAGGGCACCCCCATGGTGTCCTCATAGGGTCCGACGGAAATCGGCCATTTGTGACACCGGGCCGTCACGGGCCGAGACCCTGGATGAGGGGGGAGCGGTAGCCCGCTCCGGGCGCTACTCCAGCACGCAGCCGTCCCGCTCGCTGACGAAGCGAGCCTTCTCGCCCCACAGCAGCGCGGCGGCCGTCTGCACGCTGCGCTCCTCGTAGTCCACCGTCACCGTGGCCACCGCCGGGCTCGCCGCCGTCCAGCGCCGGCAGTAGTCCTCGCTCATCCGCATCACGAAGACGCAGGAGCAGAAGTCCTTCGCCGTGTACGAGGTGACGAGCTGCAAGTCATTGTTGTCATAGGGACGCTGCACCGTGTCGCCCCTCCCGCAGGAGAGGGCCACGGCACACGCGAGCACCATCAGCGCACGGCTCCCGCTCATGGCAGCTCCTCCACCACCGCGAGGGCCAGCTTCAGGAAGGTGTCCAACGAGAACGAGCCGTCCCGGTCATCCGCCGTCCGCACCACGATGAGCTCCTGGGAAGGAATGATGGAGATGGACTGGCCCCAGTGCCCTCGCGCGGCGTAGGCGCCCTCGGGCACGCTGGGGAAGGGCAGCTCCGTCTGCACGTTGGGGATGGGCCGGTTGAGCCACCACTGCCAGCCCTGCACGTCGTCCCGGCCCCGCTCGTAGGACTTGCGCTGGATGGGCTCGGACACCGCCGTCGACCTCGCCACCCAGTCCTCGGGGAGGATCTGCTCTCCCGCCCAGCACCCGTTGCGCAGGTAGAAGTAGCCGAACTTCGCCAGGTCCCTCGGCGTGGCGTGCAGGTACGAGGAGCCCACCACCACGCCCTTGCCATCCCGCTCCCACGTGGCGCTCTTCATCCCCAGCTTGTCGAGCAGCAACACCCACGGCCAGTCCCTGCCCAGCTCGGGCTTCAACGCCGCGTCCAGCACCCCGGCCAGCAGCGTCGCGTCGCCCGAGGAGTAGCGCCACGAGGTGCCCGGCGGGTCACTGCGCTCGTGCGCGGTGATGAAGGACACCATGTCCCGGCGGCCCTCTCCGTACAGCATCGCCAGCACCGAGGACGTCTGGTACGTGCCACCGTTCTCGTAGTCCTCCCGCCAGTCCAGCCCCGAGGCGAACTCCATCAGGTTGCGCACCGTGATGGCGCAGTTGTCCTGCCTCGACGCCTTCACGTGCTCGCAGATGGAGTCGTCCAGGCTCAGCGCGCCCCGCTTCACCGCGATGCCCACCAGCGCGCTGGTGACGCTCTTCGACATGGACCAGGCCAGGTGCCGCTTGCTCGCGTCGAAGCCGCGGCCGTAGCGCTCGTACACCACCCGGCCCTTGTGGATGACGACGACGCCATCCGTGCGCACGCCCTTGCGCTCCTTGTCCTCCCCCTGGAGCGTGAAGGCGTAGTCCTCCAACGCCTGGATTTGGGCCGCCCTCGCCGCCGCGACTTCCGCGCGGGCATCGGGCCATTCCTCCGTGGGCCAGGGGGTGGGGGGAGTGGGGCAGTCGGCGGCACGGGCCGGCGAAACGAGCGCCAGGGCCGAAGCCAGAAACAGGGGGGACATTCCGCGAAGTCGACGCATGGGAGGACCGTTCAGAAGGTGTAGCGCAGCAGGGGAACCACCAGGGCCCGCGAGGCGGTCGCCTCCACCACGGAGCGCGGACGCTCGGGGACTCGCGACAGCGTGGGCGGCGGCACCGGCGCCGTCGCGCGCATCGTCAGCGTCACCGCCGTGGGCAACACCAGCGCCTCCACCAACGTGAAGAGCGCCGCGTCCCCCAGGTCATCCACCGTCGCCCCGAGCAGCACCGCCCCCGTCACCGCCAGTGCGTGCACCCCGAGCGCCACCCACACCGCCGGTTGGAAACGCACGCTGCCCGGCTGCAACGCATTGCCCACCAGCCACTGCGCCCCCGTCACCGCCAGCGGCGGCACCACCAGCAGCAACACCATCGCCGGAGCCGCCGCCCCCACCAGGTTCGACGACAGCGAGCCCACCCACGCGCTCAGCGCCAACGTCGCCGGCACCGCCACCACCGCCGCCCCCGCCCCCGTGCCCAGCTCCAGCGCCATCCACTTCGCCGGGTGCTCCGTCATCATCCCCGCCGGCAACAGCCGCGCCGACTCCGGCGCCGCCCGTGACGTCATCGGCACCATCCACAGCACCAGGGCCAGCACCAGCGCCAGGCCAGGACTCACGCCGCGCCGGGCCCACCGCTCATCCGCTCGCAAGGGAGACATGGGCTCCTGTCATATCATCGACACGCGCCCGCCGTGCCCCCCACCCGGGGGGCTTTCCGCCGCCCTCGCCTTCGTGCCACCGTGCACGCCACGGCGAGCACGCGTGCCCGACTCCAAGCACATCCTCCAACGCTGGCATCCCCTCGGACGGCTGGGACTGTTCTCCCTGGTGTATTCCGCCAGCACCGCCCTGGGCATGCGGCTCAACGCCTCGGACGAGCACTTCTCCACCCTCTGGCCCCCCAGTGGCGTGCTGCTCGCCGCGCTGCTGCTCTCCCGCTTCCGCGACTGGCCCGCCCTCCTGCTCGCCGCCGTCCTCCTCAAGCCCCTCACCTCCTTCCCCGGGCACCTGCCCCACCTGGGCGGCTTCCTCCTGTCCACCGGCAGTGCCCTCGAGTCGCTCGCCGGCGCCTTCCTGCTGCGCCGCTACGCCGGCTTCCGCCCCTCCCTCGAGCGCGTGCGCGACGTCCTCTTGCTGGTGGGGCTCGGCGCCCTGCTGAGCACCCTGCTCGGCGCCACCTCCGGCGTCACCCTCATGGCCCTCCGGGGCCAAATCCCCTGGCGGGAGTGGGGCGGCCAGTGGCGCATCTTCTGGGTGGGAGATGCCATGGGCGTGCTGCTGGTGGCCCCCGCGCTGCTCTCCTGGTCCACCCGCGGCCTCGAGGGCTGGGGCCGCGCCCGCCCGCTGGAGCTCGCCGCGCTGCTCGGGGTGCTCGTGCTGGCCGTGGACCTCGTCTTCCACCTGGGCCCCGACAACACCAGCGTCTACCACCCCGTCAGCTACCTCGCCTTCCCCTTCATCCTCTGGGCCGCGCTGCGCTTCGAGGTCCGCGGCACCTCGGCGGCCATGGTGGCCCTCACCGCCGTGGCCCTCCAGCACACGCTCGAGGGCAATGGCCCCTTCGCCGCCGGGCCCCCGGGCAGCACCAGCACCGCGCGCCTCGTCTTCCTCCAGTCCTTCCTCGCCGCCGTGGGCGTGTCCGGGCTGCTGCTGGCCGCCGCGCTCGGCGAGCGCCGCCTCGCCCAGGAGAAGGCCACCCTCCTCAACCGCGAGCTGCGCCAGTCCCTGCACGCGCTCGCCACCGCCCAGCAGGAGCTCGTCCGCCGCGAGCGCATGGCCGCCCTCGGCGAGCTGTCCGCCAGCGTCGCCCACGAGGTGCGCAACCCCCTGGGGGTCATCGCCAACTCGGTGGCCGCCCTCTCGCGCCTGGTGGGGCCCGAGCAGGGCACCTCCCGGGAGCTGCTCGGCGTCATGGGCGAGGAGGTGGCCCGGTTGGACCACCTCATCAACGGGCTGCTGGACTTCGCCCGCCCCCAGGTGCCCCGCCTGCGGCCACAGCCCATCGGCCCCGTGGTGGACGGCGCCCTGGAGGCCGCCTCGCGCGCCCAGCCACAGGCCGGGCACGTCCGGGTGACGCGCGAGGAGGAGCCCGCCCTGCCCGACGCCCCGCTGGACGCGCAGCTGCTCCACCTGGCGCTCAGCAACCTCTTCACCAACGCCCTGCAGGCCATGCCCCAGGGCGGCACCCTGCACGTCCGGCTCGGCTCCGTCCCGGCGCGCGGCGGCGTGCCCCTGGCCCGCGTCTCCATCACCGACTCGGGCCCGGGCATCCCTCCCGAGGTCATGGCCCGGCTCTTCGAGCCCTTCTACACCACCAAGGCCTCGGGCACCGGCCTCGGGCTCGCCATCGTGCGGCGCATCGTCGAGGCCCACCAGGGCTCCGTCGAGGTGCACTCCACCCCGGGCCAGGGGACGACCTTCATCGTCCTCCTGCCCCTGGCGCAGGCCTCCCGCTCGGCCGCCTGAGCTCCCGCGTCAGAACGGGATGCCGCCGTCGTCGTCCCCGCCACCGCCGCTGTAGTCATCATCCCCGTGCGGAGGCGGCTCGTCTCCTCCACCGCCCTCGCCACCCCGCTGCCGGGCGATCTCCGCCTCGATGGACGCCAGCAGCTGCCGCTCCCGGTCGTGCCAGCGCGACTTGCTCGGGTCGTTCAGCGAGCGCCTCGCGCCATTGGCGTAGTACTCGAGGTCTCCCATGCTCGCGCCCCGGATGGGCGCGCCCTTGCTGCGGCCGTAGTTGGGGAACACCTCGCCCGCGCCGCCTCCCCCGCCGCCGCCGCCACCACCGCCGCCGCCCGAGGACGCACGCCTCGGCGCCGCCGCCGCGTCCGGCGTCGCGCCAATGCTCATCTCTCCCAGCTTCAGCGAGAAACCGTCCCCATTGCGGAACGCCGTCCCCACCCGCACCTGCTCCACGCGCCCGTCCGGGCGCTTCACTGCCACCGTCACCGGATAACCCTGATCGCTCATCCCCGCCGGAAATCACTCCCGCCCCACGGTGTCAACGACTCCGCGAGGCAGCAATGCTCCGGCCAACCCGCCCGCGGAGCGGGCAGGCACCAGGGGACTGGGGGAGCGTTCACGGGTGGAACCTGGGGTCCCGGGCCGCGGCTCAGCGCAGCTCGACGCGCTCCTTGCCGCCCTTCTTGCGCACCCAGGCCTTCGGCTTCGGCGGTGCCGCCGGCTCCGGCCTCTGGGGCGCCGCCTCCGCCAGCGCCTTCGACGCCGCACGGCCCCTCGGCAACACCACGTCCGGCACCGACTGCGGCGCGGCGTCGTCCACCCACTTGTCCGGCCGCCGGTTCGACTTCACCAGCAACCGCAGCTTCTGGTAGTGCGCCGAGCAGTACCCCTTCGAGCGCGACGGCCTCTTGCACCCGATGACCGCGCAGCGCTTGCCCTCCTCCGTCCGCGCCGCCGGAGGACGGCCCCGGCGCGCCGGCACGGCCTCGGCCTGCTGCGCTCCCCGCGCCGCCGGCACCACCGCGCCCCGGCCCCTCGGGCCACCCGGCGCCGACATGCCCGGCAACGCCAGCTGCAACGACTGCATCCGCTTCGTCAATGGCGCCAGACGCTGGACGATGTCCACCAGCTCATCCACCACCGCCAGCCGCTCATCCATTCGCGTGATGGCCTTGTGCATGGGAGCCAGCCGCCCCCTCAGCTCCGCCTGGACCATCTCCCGCAACGGTTTTTCGATCGACATGCGCGCACCATATGCCACTCAGTGGCCCCTACCGCCAGTCCCTCGGACCCCCGCTCTGTCGACCCGGCCACGTCCCACCCCCTCCGTCCACCTCCGCGCATCCCATGCCGAATGCTGCGGCGCTCCCGCCCCGCTTGGGGCATGGTGCACCGTCCGCGGGCACGAGGACTCCCAGACATGACCCACGATTCGACTGATTGGCTTTGCATCAATACCCTCCGCACCCTCGCCATGGATGCGGTGGAACAGGCCCACTCGGGCCACCCGGGCGCGCCCATGGCGCTGGCGCCCGTGGCCTACCAGCTGTGGCAGCAGGAGCTGCGCTACGACCCGACCCAGCCCATCTGGCCCAACCGCGACCGGTTCGTGCTCTCCAACGGGCACGCCTCCATGCTCCTCTACGCCCTGCTCCACCTGACGGGCGTGCGCCGCGTCACCTCGGACTACACCGTCGAGGACCAGGTGGCCATCTCGTTGGAGGACATCAAGAAGTTCCGCCAGCTGGACAGCTCCACCCCCGGCCACCCCGAGTACCGCTGGACGAGCGGCGTGGAGACCACCACCGGCCCCCTGGGCCAGGGCGTGGCCAACAGCGTGGGCATGGCCATCGCCAGCCGCTGGCTCGCCGGGTACTTCAACCGCCCCGGCTTCGAGCTCTTCGACTACGACGTCTATGCCCTGTGCGGTGACGGAGACCTGATGGAGGGCGTGGCCAGCGAGGCGGCCTCGCTCGCCGGGCACCTGAAGCTGCCCAACCTGTGCTGGGTGTACGACAGCAACCGCATCAGCATCGACGGCAGCACGGACCTGGCCTTCACCGAGGACGTGGGCAAGCGCTTCGAGGCCTATGGCTGGCGCGTGCTCCACGTGGCCGACGCCAACGACCTGGACGCGCTCTCGCAGGCCTTCCGCACCTTCAAGCAGGACCGCGGCCTGCCCACCCTCATCATCGTCACCACGCAGATTGGATATGGCGCGCCCAGGAAGCAGGGCAGCGCGTCCGCCCACGGCGAGCCCCTGGGCGCGGAGGAGATCAAGGGCGCCAAGCGCAAGTACGGGTGGCCCGAGGACGCGCAGTTCCTCGTGCCCGAGGGCGTGCGCGAGCGCTTCGCCGAGCGGATGGGGAAGCGCAGCCGCGAGCTGCGCACGGAGTGGGAGGCGAGGTTCGCCGAGTACCAGAAGAAGCACCCGGAGCTGGCGGAGCACCTCACGCGGATGCAGAAGCGCGAGCTGCCCGAGGGCTGGGACAAGGAGCTGCCGGTGTTCCCGGCGGACGCCAAGGGCGTGGCCACGCGCGAGTCGAGCGGCAAGGTGCTCGGCGCGCTGGCGAAGAACTACCCGTGGATGGTGGGCGGCTCGGCGGACCTGAATCCGTCCACGAAGACGTACCTGTCGTTCTCGGGCGCGATGAAGCCGGGGGACCAGACGGGGCGCAACATCCACTTCGGCGTGCGCGAGCATGCCATGGGCTCCATCATCAACGGCCTGGCGCTGAGCAAGGTGCGCCCGTACAGCGCCACCTTCCTCATCTTCAGCGAGTACGAGCGGCCGCCCATCCGGCTGTCGGCCATCATGGAGCTGCCGGCCATCCACATCTTCACGCATGACTCGATTGGCCTGGGCGAGGACGGCCCGACGCACCAGCCGGTGGAGCAGCTGCCCAGCCTGCGCTCGATTCCGGGGCTCATCGTGCTGCGCCCGGCGGACGCCAACGAGGTGACGGAGGCGTGGCGGGTGATTGCGCCGCTGAAGCACCAGCCGGTGGTGCTGGTGCTCACGCGCCAGGCGGTGCCCACGCTGGACCGGACGAAGTACGCGCCGGCCTCGGGCGTGGCCAAGGGGGCCTACGTGCTGTCGGACAGCAAGGGCACGCCGGACGTCATCCTGATTGGCACGGGCAGCGAGGTGTCGCTGTGCCTGCAGGCGCAGGAGCAGCTGGAGGGCCAGGGCGTGAAGGCGCGGGTGGTGAGCATGCCCTCGTGGGAGCTGTTCGAGCAGCAGGACGAGGCGTACCGGGAGCAGGTGCTGCCCTCGTCGGTGCACGCGCGCGTGGCGGTGGAGAAGGCGTCCACGTTCGGCTGGGAGCGCTTCGTGGGCCTGCGCGGCGCGGTGGTGGGCATGCGCAGCTTCGGGGCCTCGGCGCCGCTCAAGGCCCTGCAGCAGAAGTTCGGCTTCACCGTGGACAACGTGGTGAAGGTGGCCCGCGAGGTGATGGAGCAGGCGAAGAAGTAGCCACCGTGCAGAGCCCCCTCTCCCCCTGGGAGAGGGTGGGGGTGAGGGTCTTCCCCGGTCCGCCCGAGCAGGTGGACGGGGAGGGCCCGGCCCGAGCAGAAGGAGAGCCATGGGATTCACGCTGGAGGTCGAGAACTACCGCGCACTCCGGAAGGTGCGCTGGAGCCCCTCGGGGGTCTGCGCCATCACGGGACCCAACGGCTCGGGCAAGACGACCTTGCTGTCGGTCATCGAGTTCCTGCGGCATTTCCTCCAGCGAGGTAATCAAGCCGCTGTCGAGTTCTCGGGCGGAACCGCGAGCATCAGGAACCAGCATGCCGGAATCACCGACGCGATCCGGTTCACGCTGCTCCAGCAGAATTGCTTTTGGATGGTTCAGGCATACCTCACACCTCCTTCTCTCGAAATCTCAGAGGGTGTTTGGCTTGACCAGCAGCAGCTCGCCAATCGTGACATCTTTTCGAGCACGGCGTCTGTCCTGGAACGCAAGTTGATCATCTCGGGAGATTCCGTCTTCTCACATGCAATGAGCCTGCTTCCCACCGAGCAGAGGGAAGCACTCAAGGGGCTGCACGAGCTCGCATCGAACTTCCGGCTGTACCAGAACCTCCAATCCGGCACGCTGCGTACCGTAGGCTCCCCCTCCACGGCGGACCTATACCTCCACACAGACGGACGCAATGCGTTCTCGGTGCTGCGCAACTGGAAGGCCGGCCGTAAGGAGCACGAAGAGCGCTGGCGCTTCGTCCGCGATGGGCTGGAGGAGTGCTTCCCAGAGCTCTTCGAGGACATCGAGTTCCTCTCGGCCGGACAGACCGTCACCGTCCGGTTCTTCTTCAAGGGGTTACAAGAGCCCATTGATGCCTACTCGGCACCCCATGGCCTGCTCATCACGCTGCTCCACCTGTGTGCCATTGCCTCCACGCCGGACGGTGGCGCCGCGGCTATAGACGAGCCGGAGAACGGCCTGCACCCGTACGCCATCCGGACGTTGATGGACCTGGCGAGGGCCCGCGCCTCGGCGAAGGATCTGACCCTCCTCCTCGCGACGCACTCGCCGGTGGTTCTCAACACCTTCAACACCGAGCCGGAGCGCGTCTACATCATGGAGCCCGGCCACGACGTGCTCCCCATCGCGCTGAGCGAGCACAGCAATCCGGAGTGGCTCGCGCACTTCTCGCTGGGGGACCTCTACAGCGACCAGACCTTCGGCGCCCAGAGGCGGCCCCCCAAGTGACGGTCCGGGTTCAGCTCATCGTCACGGGAGAGCTCGAACGCCTGGGTCTGCACCTCTCCCTCCGGAAGCTCTTCGCCCCGACCGGCGCGGACGTCGAGTTCCTCGAGCCACAGAAGACCCAGGACTTCACCTCCAATCGAGTCGGGGCACTGCTGCCCCCGGAACTGGCCGCCAAATCACTCGCGGCGAAGCTCGCGGGCGCGCTGGTGCTCGGGGTGTATCCGGGCCGGGGCGGCACGATGCAGGCGGACCACGTCATCGCGGTGGACGACCTGGAGCTGGTCAACGCGGACCAGCCCGGGCACGTCCTGGAGTACTTCCGCCACGCGGTGAGGGCGCACGTCGACCGGACGTTCCCATCCGCCACCACCCGCGAACGGGTGTACCAGTCACTGGCCGAGCGCGGCTCGTTCCACCTGCTCACCCCGATGGTGGAGACCTACTTCTTCGGCGAGACCGCCGCGCTCCAGCGGGCCAAGGCCCACCAGGCACCCAATCGCTTCGACACGGCTCGCGCTCTCGAGGACTTCGAGGTGGATGATGCGGCTTATCTGGCCGCCACGGTGCCAGGGAAGTCCGAGCCCCGGCACCGGCACCCGAAGAACTATGTCCGGTACCTCTGCGACCCCACGGGACAGCGGCGCGCCTACCGCGAGACGCACGAGGGACTCGATGCCCTCCAGGTCCTCGACTGGACGGCGGTCCTCCAGCAGGAGGCACACGCGGCGTTCGCACGAGCGCTCATCGACGACATCGCCGATGCGCTGAATGTCCCATCGCCGTGTCCGGGCGCATGCGCTTCTCTGACTGTGCGAAAGGGAGACGGCCTGCTGCGCAACATCTGAGGGCATGCCGCCATGAGGCTGGCCGTCACGGACTCAGTCGCAGGGAGCGCCTCGCCTCCCACTCCGAGCGCAACAGGCCCCACACCTGCTGGTCCTTGCGCTGGCCGTCGATGAAGAAGTGCTCGCGCATCACGCCCTCCAGCGTGAAGCCGAGCTTCCTCGCCAGGGCCTGGGACGCGAGGTTGTCCGCCGCGGTGGTGAGCCACACCCGGTGCAGGAAGGGCCACGCGAAGAGCCGCTCCAGCACCATCCCCACCGCCCGCGTGCCAATGCCCCGGCCGTGGTACGCGCTGGAGAGCATGTAGCCAATCTCGATGCGCCCCTGGAAGCGCGACAGCTCCCGCGCGGCCACCGTGCCGATGATGCGCCCCTCGAGTTCCACCATCCACCGGAAGCCCGTGGCCTTCGGGTCCGACAAGTCAGAGGTGGATTCCTGGAGGCGCTTGAGCAGCGACTCGCGCGTGGCGGGCTCCATCGGCACGAGCTTGCGTGACACGGGCTCGTCCCGCAGGGCCATCCAGAGGTCCACGTGCTCGGGCAGGGCGGGAACCAGGCGCAGGTCCGGAGTCGTCATGGCGCGCCACTGTAACGCCTGCCCTCCAGGAAGCCGTGTCCCCTGCACGCCCCACCCGGACCCACGCGCGTAACCCCCTGGGAAAAGGGCTTCTCTTTTTCCCAGGGCACCGCCCGAGCCCAGCGGCCCGCCGGGCAAGCCCTCGCTGCACGAACCGCGGACGCGCCTCAGCTTCCCGACCGCAATCGAAACACCCAAAGGGAGGGAAGACACATGACGAAGACGAAGCTTCTGCTGGCGGGGCTCCTGGCTGGTGCGGTGGCGGTGGGGACCGGGTGCAAGACGGACAAGGGCAGCACCAATACGGGGACCGGCACGGATACGAGCACCCTGTCGACGGATGCCGGCACGGGTGGCGCGGGCGTGGACACCATGGACCGCGGCCGCGAGCAGATGGAGCCGCTGCCCCAGGAGGGCACGCGCGAGATGGAGCCCGGCGTGCACGATGACATCCCCGCCGAGCCGGGCACGGGTGGCACGGGCCTCGAGCCGGAGCCCATGGACCGCACGAATGACACCCTCGGCGGCGAGACGAGCGACGAGCCGCTCGGTCCGGGCGCTCCGGCCAATCAGCCCGTGCCCGATGAGGACATGAACGACACCGAGCGCACCACCGATCCCATGAAGTGACAGCTCGGGCGCGGTCTGAGCGGCAGAGGGAGTAGCGACGTCGTGTCGCTACTCCCCCGCCGTCATCTTCCAATTGCTGGCGCGGCGAGTAAGGCCTGTGCGCGGCGGAAGAAGGCTTCGAGCAGTGCCCGCTGGAAGGGGCTCAGGACCTCAGTCATGCACGAGCCCTTGCTGACGCCAACGTGACAGGAGGAACTCCCAGAAGGCGAGCCGGCGCCCGAGGTGTCGCCGGAGTTGGGGCCAGCACCGGAGCACTTCTTCGAGAGAGACCCATGCCCACACGTCCGTGTCCCGCGCCTCGCGGAGGATGATGCCCATCAAGCGCACGCGCTCCGGCTCGGACACCGTGCGCAACCGCTCGCGCAGCTCGCGCACGGTCATCGGATCGTCCCAGAGGAAATAGGGAACGGCGTTCTCATCCTGGAAGTCGGTGTCGAGGCGGGTCATGGTCGTCTGCCCTGACCAGAAGTGTAGGCACCGACGGCGCAAGTCACCAGCGCCGACCTCGGCCATGAACGCGAGGCGCGCCTCACGGCCCCGCGGGCGCGGCGGTACGGGAGCTAGTACTTGACCCGGACCACCTTGCTCAGCTTGCACAGACCCGTGGAGTTGTCGACGCCCGAGAGGACGACACCCGAGGTCGGGTTGAGGGCCTGGACCATCTCGGGCTTGTTGTTGTCGAGGTTGATGCCCATGTAGACGCCCACGTGCGTGATGTTGCTCTCGCTGCAGTTGGGGCTGAAGAAGATCAGATCGCCCGCGCGCTTCTCCCACTCGCCCACGAGGCTGCCCCAGACGCCGCCGCTCTGGTCACGCGCATGGTTGAAGATGCCCTGCGCGCTCGTGCGAAACACGTTGAACCCCGCGTTCCTGTAGACGTAGTAGGCGAGGCCGGAGCAATCGAAGGTGTCCGGGCCCTGGGTGCCGAGCACATAACCGTCGCAGATCTGATCCCGGGCGAGCGTGGTCGCCGTCTTCACCTGCGTATAGACGGGCTGCTGCCAGGGATAGTTCGTCGGGCGGAAGCAGGCCGCCTGGGAGTACTCGGACAGCTCCTCACCGCCGGGGGCGCCGACCATCTCCTCGGGGCCACAGCCCGTGGAGGCGACGGCGAACAGCATGGACGTGGCGCAGAAGACAGGCTTGATGCGTGCGAACATGTTCTGGATTCCTCTTGTGAGTGTGGGTGCGTCTGGACGCGCAACGGGTGTGCCCGTCAGCGGGAGTTCCCGATTGAACCCGCTTTCCGTTGCTCGTTTCCCCATGGACGAAATCCACTGGCCGCCGTCCCACGAGTTCACGAAATCGTGACACATCACCTGGACGGAGCCGGCACGGCCCCCTGGAGCGGGGCATGCCGCCGCCAGATTTCCCGCGCCTCCTCGACGCTCACGGCGCGGAACCGCACGGCCGCTCCCGGACGGCGCGCGGCCAGAGCACCCCAATCGGCGCGGATGACCACGGCGAGCACCGGGTACCCACCCGTCGTGGGATGGTCCGGCCCGAGCACGATGATCTCCCCCGAGGCGGGCACCTGGAGCGCCCCACGCACCATGGGCCCCGAGAGCCCCGAGCCCTCATCGGCCTGGGACAGCGCCGGGCCCCGCAGCCGCATGCCCACGCGGTCGCTCGTGGGGGACACGGTGAAGGAGCCCTCCAGCAACACCTCCATCGCGTCCGCGCCGAAGCGCCCCAGGTCCGGCCCGAGCACCACGCGCACCTCGGACTCCAGCGACAGCTCCAGGCCCGGCGCCTCGCGCGTGCCGCCTCCCGCCCCGAGCGGCAGCACATCCCCGCGCTTCAACACCCGGCCCTCGAGTCCCCCCAACCGGGCCACCGGCAGCGTGCCCCGGCCCCCGAGCACCTCGGGCACATCCATCCCGCCCTCGACGGCGGCGTAGCGCACCACACCCGCCTCGGGGGCCGGCACGGTGAACTGTCCCCCCGCTTCCACCCGGAACGCCCGGCCATCCACCGACACCCACGCAGCACGCCCGTGCAGCCGCAGCTCCACGCGCCCGTAACACTCCAGCGCCGCCGCGCTCCACACGTTGCCCACCGAGCGGTTCGCCACCGCCAGCCACTCGGGCACCAGCGCGCCTCCCGGTGGCACGCCCTGGTGCATGAGGCCCACGCGGCCCCCGTCCTGCACCATCACCAGCCCACCGGTGCCGAGCACCTCCAGCCACGCGTCCATTCAGTCCACCCGCTCGAAGAGGACCCGGTCCCCCAGGTGCAACAGCGCACCGGAGCCGGGCTGGAAGGCCGTGAAGTCCACGGCGGTGCCGAGCAGGTTCCACCCGCCCGGCGAGGCGAACGGGTAGATGCCCGTGCGGCGCCCGGCGAGCCCCACCGAGAACGCCGGCACACGGGGCCTCGGCGTGACCAGGCGGGGAACGGCGATGCGCCCATCCACCTCGCCCAGGTAGGCGAAGCCGGGGAGGAAGCCCATGGTGCGCACCGTGTACTCGCGCGAGGCGTGCAGCAGCGCCACGTCGTCCACCGAGAGGCCCACGCGCTCGGCCACCGCATCCAGGTCCGGTCCGTCGTAGCGCACGCGCACGGTGACGAGCGGTGGCTCCTCCAACACCGCCGGCGTCACCACCAGCCGGCCCAGCACGCGCCGGGGATCCTCGGGAGGCGCCGCCGGGTCGAAATACACGCACGCATGCTCCTCGCCCACCACGACGTCCACCACCCCGGGCTCGGCCTTCAAGGACTCCAGCACCGCGCGCCGCTCCAGCCGCGTGGGGAGCACGAGCCGCAGCGCGCCCTCACCGAGCGATTCGGTGCGCAGGGACAGCACGTCCAGCACGGCGCGCACCTCGCGGGCCATGTCCACCGCGCCCGGCGAGTCCCCGTGCACGCACAGCGTGTCCACCGTCCCCCCGAGCGCCAGCCGCAGCGCGTTCTCCCGGGCCACCGCGGGGTCGCTCAGCACCGCGCCCGGCTGCCCTCGGGGAATGAGGGAACCATCGGGCCGGGTGCCGCGGTCCGCGAAGCCTTCGCGCGCGTAGGAGAGCCCCGCGGCCCGGGCGGCCTCGCGCAGCGCGCCGGAGCCCGGTCCGAAGAAGGTGATGCCGGGACCGAGCGCCTCGACGACCCCCTCCACGACGGCGCGGGCGAGCGCGGGGTCGCGGTTGGCGGCGTGGTACAGGGCGCCATGGGGCTTGGCGTAGCGCACGGGCACGCCGACTTCCGAGGCCAGGGCGAACAACCGGGCGCACTGGGCGGTCACCTGGGCGCGCAGCACCTCGGGGGCCACCTGGAGCTCCTGCCGGCCGAAGTTCGCACGGTCCTCGAAGGACGGGTGCGCCCCGGCGCGAGTCCCATGGCGAGCACAGGCCTCCAGGGCCCGGCGCATGGACTGCGCGTCACCCGCGTGCCCGCCACAGGCGATGTTGGCCACCTGCGCGGACGCGTAGAGCCGCTCGTCTTCTTCGGGCAGTTCGCCCAGATCGATGTTGAGGAGACACTCCGCCATGGCTGCCGCCCCCCGCCTGATTCAAAGCCAGCCTTTTATATCCGGGTACTTCTCCAAGATGGCCAGGCATCTGGAGTCCAGATATCCGCGCTGGATGTAGTGTGCCGCATGGGGTCCCGTCGCGATCCGGATGAACCACACGAATACGCTGGCGAAACCGTTCTGGCAGACGTCTTCCTGGACCTGGAGTGCCCGCCTCCAATCACCTTGCGTGCAGAACTCATCGTAGTCCCGAAGCATCCGTCCGATGGCTCTCCATGCCGCCTGCCGCCCCCGCACCAGGTAATCGCGCTTGTTCAACCCGAACACCTCGATGCTCTCGGCCCCTCTGGGTGTCAGGTCGGCGATACGCCCGGTGACGGGCGACAACTCGAGGTGCTCCGTCGGCTCGTCCACGGTGGGATCGATCAACAAAGGCGCTCCGGAATCGTCCAGCGGAAACCGGGTTCGCTTGTGATTGCTGTTACAGTCGCCACACGCCAGCAGATAGTTGAGCCAGTCAAAGGTGCGCAGAGGATAGCGCGCCTTGGGCCAGAAGTGCTCGATGTCCTTGGCCGCGCTGTCCTCGCAATACATGCAGCGCTCCCGGCCCGGGGCCATGGCGCGGAGCGTGTCGCGAATCTCCCTGAACGCGGCCTTGTCCTTCCGCTCCCAGAGACGCCGTGCCTCGGCCGCTGGCTCCACCGCGGCGGCAATCTCTCCCGTCCGCTCCGCCAGCAGTACCAGGGTGCCTGGACTGAGGCCAGGTCTCTCCAGCTTCCTCATTCGTGATGCTCGTACTTGCGGAGGGTCCGCTCCACGAACTCGCTGTTCGTGTCCGGGAGCCTGGCCACGAGCACATCCAGCTCCTCCCGCTCCTGAGGGCTGAGGCTGTCTCGCAGCAGCCGCGCCTCGAGCCGCGCGACCCGGTCGCGGATCCGCTCCGACTCCTTCGAGTAGGGGTGGTCCAGCCCGAACAGCTCGGTGAGCACGGCCTCGTCCACGGTGCCATTCACGACCGTGCGGTAGACCTGCTCGGAGACGTGAGCGGCACCACCTGCCTCCTCATCCGCCGAGAGACGAATGAGCCCGTTGGGGTCCGCGGCCTGGCAGACGAACGGGCTGTGCGTGGTGACGATGAACTGGATGCGGGGGAAATGCTCCTTGAGCCAGAAGCCAATATCCTTCTGCCAGGAGGGGTGGAGGTGCTGTTCGAGCTCATCCACGAGCACGACTCCCGGATATGGGACCCTCCAAAGCCCCCGGTCCAGCTCCAACTTGAAATCCGGATAGGCCTCGCTCAGCAATCGGAGCAGATCCGTCACCAGGGCAGTCACGGTCCGGTAACCGTCGCTCATCTCCCACAGCGACAGTTCCAGGCCCCTCTGCCTCACCCAGAGCCCCTCGGGATTCACATCCACGATCTCGACCGAGCCTGGGAGGAGCCCATCATTGAGCAGCTTCTTGACCTCCTCGAGCAGTTGCCCCGCCTGGGGTTTCCCGTTGAGCGACAGGTAGTGGAGAGACTGGAGCCACTCGACGCTCTCCGCGAGATCCAGCTCGCCCCGGAAGAGCCCTGCGATCCGGGTCAGTCTGGGTGAGCCGATGACCTGCTGTGCCGTGGCGAGGCGTTGCGTCAATCGCCGGTGGGGACCGTAACCCGCCATGAACCAGCCCCGCCCCACCAGCCAGACCCATGCGTCCTTGGGCCTGGCCTTTCCGCTCATGTCCCAGGTGGTCTGAGTGACCGCGGAGGAGCCCATCAAGGACTCCCTGCTGTGGAGCTTGAGCTCGGCAACGAATTCCTTCTGGAGAGCGCCCAGTTCTTGAGAATCCCAGGAGTCCACCTGCTCATCCACGATCAGGGTCGCGGCGGCATGAGCACTCCTGGAGCCCCGTCTCATCCAGCTCGAGGGAGTCTGCTGGAACGTCAAGGTCGCATCCATCCCCGCGGCGGCCATGGCCATGGCCCTGAGGAACGTGGACTTCCCCGAGCCGTTGCGTCCGGCCACCACCGTCCATCCCGCGTAGCTGCCATCCGGTCGCGCCAGGTCCAACTCCACGCGGCGCTCGCCCTCGCCGAAGCCGCGGATGTTCTCCAGCATGATCTTCCGGATATACATACCTCACCCTCGCTCCCATGCTCCGGGTACAGCCCCACGTGCATCCTCGCTCTGCTTATACGGCATTGCACCCCCATGCACCTGATGAGCGAAGGACTTCACCCGGAGTCCCAGAACCCGGGCGTTCATCGGGGTTCGAATAAATCCCGCGTCCCCCCGTCTGATTCGGTGTTGACGGAAACGACCCCAACCCCAGGATGAACACCATGAACCGCATTTCTTCCGCGCTCGTCGCCTCCCTCCTTCTCGCCGGCAGCGCGCAGGCCCAGCAGTGGGGCGACCGGCGCGAGCGTGCCCAGGACCGTCACGAGGTCCGCACGGACAAGCGTGAGCTCCGGGATGACCGCCGTGACGTGGCCGAGCTCCAGGACGTGCTGGGACGCTTTGACCAGGCCTGGTCGCGGCAGGACGAGCGCGAGATGACGGCGGTGGAGGCGAGGCTGCGCGAGCTGCTGCGCAAGGAGCTGGCCGAGAGCCGCGCGGAGCTGGAGAAGGACAAGCGCGAGGTGCGCCGGAGCGACCGCGAGGTGCGCCGGGACCGCAACTGGGGCCGTGGGGCGGCGGATGACCGGCGCGACCGCCGGGACGACGTCCGGGACGCGCGCGTCGAGGCGGCCTCGCTGCAGACGCGAATGGCGATCGCCCGGGAGCTCCACTGGGTGATGGGCAACCGCAACTACGCGGACCTGCAGCGCGAGCGCAACCTCATCGTGCAGCTCATCCAGATCGCCCAGCAGGAGGTGCAGCAGACGAAGCAGGAGCTGCGCGAGGACCGCCGCGAGCGCCGCGAGGACCGTCGCGAGTCGCGTCAGCGCTGGTAGTGCGCCCCCCTCCCTCTCCCCTCGGGAGAGGGCCGGCCCTGCCCACTACATGGGAGGCAGGGACTTGCGGACGCTCTCGCGCGACTCCATGCGAGCGACCCAGGCCTTCACGTTCGGGAAGGCCTCGAGGTCCACGCCCATGGGGGTGCGCAGGAACAGGCCGGACACCAGGGAGAAGTCCGCGAGCGTCAGCTTGCCGCAGAGGAACTCCCTGCCCGCGAGCGCCTTCTCCAGCACGGCCAGGTCGCGGCGGACCTTCTCCATGCCGGCGGCGTACTTCGCCTCGTCCTTACCGCGGCCGAAGAACTTCGCGTAGACGGTCTCGCCCATCACCTCGTTGGTGGAGACGGAGAAGGTGGTGGCCTGCCACTGGAGCCACTGCTGCACCTGGGCCATGCCGCGCGCGTCGCCAGGCAGCAGCCCGCTCTCGGGCTTCCTGGCGGCCAGGTAGCAGAGGATGGCGTTGGACTCCCAGACACAGAAGCCGTCGTCCTCGACGAGCGTGGGCACCTTGCCGTTGGGGTTCTTCGCGAGGAACTCGGGCGACTTGTGCTCGCCCTTCATCATGTCGACGGTGACGAGCTCGACGGGCAGGCCCAGCTCGTGGATGACGGCGCGGACCTTGAAAGCGGCGCTGGAGAACGGGTGCTGGAAGAGCTTCATGGTGCTTCTCCTTGGGGAAGGGAGGGCGCCCCTATACGCCACCTCCCCGTCGGACGCGAGCCATGAGCGGGGCCCCCGTCCCTCCGGCTCCCGGGCGGGCGGGCAGGGGCGCCGAGCGCCCCGCGGATGACAGACACGGGCTCGGACAGCAGCCGGGCGGACACTGTATCGGCCGCACCCCCGACACAAAGGATGGAATCCGCCCGGGGACCGGTATTCTGTGCCCCTGCCCATGTCCAAGCCCTCCATCTTCCAGGTCCTTCGCAGCCCGCGCGCCTGGCTCCTCGTGGCGCTCGGCTTCGCCTCCGGTCTGCCCCTCCTCCTCGTGGGTGGCACCCTGTCCGCGTGGATGACCAACGAGGGCGTCAATCTCAAGACGATTGGCATCTTCACCCTCGTCTCCTCGCCCTACACCTTCAAGTTCATCTGGGCGCCGCTGATGGACCGCTTCGCCCTGCCCTTCCTGGGCCGGCGCCGCGGGTGGATGCTGCTCACGCAGGTGGGCCTCATGGGCGCCATCGCCGCCATGGGCCTCGTCAACCCCAAGGACGACCCCTTCACCATGGCGAGCCTCGCCCTGCTGGTGTCCTTCCTCTCCGCCAGCCAGGACGTCGTCTCCGACGCGTGGCGCACCGACACCCTCTCCGAGGCCGAGCGCGGCTTCGGCGTCGCCACCTTCGTCATGGGCTACCGCTTCGGGATGATCGCCTCCGGCGCCGTGGCCCTCAGCCTCTCGCAGTTCATCGGCTGGTCCCAGACGTATTGGATCATGGCCTCGCTCATGCTGGTGGGCGTGGTGGCCACGGTGCTCGCCCGCGAGCCCCAGGGCCAGCGTCCGCCGCGCACCCTCACCGAGGCCGCCGTCGTCCCCTTCGTCGACTACTTCCGCCGTGACGGCGCGCTGCTCGCCCTGCTCTTCCTGCTCCTCTACAAGCTGGGGGATGCCGTGGCCGGTGGCATGACCACGCCCTTCTTCCTCAAGCTGGGCTTCTCCAACCTGGAGGTCGGCACCATCAGCAAGGGCGTGGGCATGGCCGCCACCATCGCCGGCGCGCTCTTCGGCGGCGCGCTGCTCGCGAAGCTGGGCACCCGCCGCAGCCTCTTCATCTTCGGCGCGCTCCAGGCCCTCACCAACCTGACCTTCCTGGCGCTCGCGCTGGTGGGCAAGAACCACCTCATGCTGGCGGTGGCCATCTGCACGGACAACGTGTGCGGCGGCATGGCCACCACGGCCTTCGGCGCCTTCACCATGTCGCTGTGCAACAAGCGCTTCAGCGCCACCCAGTTCGCGCTGTTGTCCGCGCTGGCCAACTTCGGCGGCCGCATGCTCACCGCCACCTCCGGCTTCCTCGCCGAGGGCATGGGCTGGGCCGGCTTCTTCGGCCTCACCGTGGTGCTCGCCATCCCCGCGCTCGTGCTCCTCAAGTTCCTCCCCGAGGGCATCGCCACCCCCGTGGCCGAGCCGGAGCCCGCCCCCGCCGAGTTGAACTCCGCTCCCGCCGTGGCTCGCTGAGCCTGCGGGGGCGCTCCCGCCTCGCCGCCCGTCCGCCCTCCTGCCTGACCCGGCCGCTTCCTTGCGGCCAGGCGGGCACGTCATGACCGTTGGTGTTCGGAGGCATTGCATCATGGCGAACCAGGACAGACGGCCCCCCGCACAGCCCGCCGAGGACATGTTCGGACGCCCCACGGACGTGCGGCACGGCCAGGCGGAGCAGGAGCCCACCCGCGAGCAGCAGGGCGCCCACCAGATACCCCGGCACGAACCCCCCGACGCCTTCCACAAGCGCTGCGAGCAGGAGGCCCAGGACGAGGCCGATTGTGGCGGCGTGGGAGAGATTCCGGACGGCGACGGCGTGCGCAGTGACCTCGGGACCAATCCGCTTCCCGAGAGCTACTGGTCGGCCTACCCTGGCAAGAAGCCAGACGGGCGCTGACCGGCGGCTCGGCGCCCCCGCACTGTTCTGGCGGGAGAACAATCGTGGGCGCCTCCCTCGATGCCCTCGTGGCCATGACGGTGTTCGCCCGTGTCGTGGGGGCCCACTCCTTCTCGGGAGCGGCGGCCCGGCTCGGCCTGTCCAGGCCGGCGGTGAGCACCCGCGTGGCCGCGCTCGAGCGCCGGCTCGGCACGGAGAAGCGGCTCATCTGCGGGGCCCCGGCCTACTTCGCCCGGCGCGCGCCCCCGGCCACGCCGCACGAGCTGGCCGCGCACAACTGCCTGCGCCTGAAGGACAGCAAGTGGGACTTCCGGCTGGAGGGCCGCACCCCCGTCGTCCCCGTGTCGGGCACGCTCGTGGTGGATGACATCGCCGTGCTGCGCGAGGCCGCGCTCGAGGGCCTCGGGCTGGCGCGGCTGCCGCGCTCGCTCGTCGACGCGGACCTGCGCGAGGGCCGGCTGCGCTCGGTGCTCGAGGCGTACGCGCCCGAGCCGCTCGTCATCTCCCTCGTCTACCCGCAGCGCAAGCACATGCCCCAGCGGGTGCGCGTGTTCATCGACTTCATGACCGAGCACTTCCGCAAGGTGTTCCGCTCCCCGGATGACTGATTGCAAAATGCAACCAGTCGGAATATGACCCGGCCGCCCTTGCACAAGGCAAGTGGCCCGAACCCCCGGGGTCCCCCATGTCGCTCGTGGTCTACGGTCATCCGTTCTCCTCGTACACGCAGAAGGTGCTCATCGCGCTGTACGAGAACGGCACGCCTTTCGAGTTCCGCACCCTCGGGCCGGAGACACCGCAGCACTCCGCCGAGTGGCTGCGGCGCTGGCCGCTGCGCAAGTTCCCCCTGCTGGTGGACGGCGAGCGCGACGTCGCCGAGACCAGCATCATCATCGAGTACCTGCAGCTCGTGCACCCCGGGCCCGTGCGCCTGCTGCCCGCGGAGCCGATGGCCGCGTTGGACGTGCGCTTCCTCGACCGCTTCTTCGACCTGCATGTGATGAGCCCGGTGCAGCATGCGGTAGGCGGTGCGCTGACGGGAGATCCGGTGAAGCGCCGGGAAGGCGTGGCGTTCGCCGTGGAGAAGCTGGAACGCGCCTATGCGTGGCTCGAGGGGCAGCTCGCCGGCAGGACCTGGGCCGCGGGTGCGGACTTCACGCTGGCGGACTGCGCGGCCGCGCCCTCGCTGTTCTACGCGGACTGGACGCACCGGATCTCCGAGGCGTATCCCGTGCTGCGCGCCTACCGCGCGCGGTTGCTGACCCGCCCGTCCTTCGCGCGGGCGGTGGAGGAGGCGCGGCCGTTCCGTCCACTCTTCCCCCTGGGGGCGCCGGACCGGGATTGAGCTCAGGCCGCGGAAGCGGCGGGGGCTTCCTGGCCCTCGTCCTGCTTCCTCGCGGGCACGCCCAGGGCCATCATGCACGCGCCACTGGCGCACACGGCCATGACGGCGGCCATGGACTGGATGGCATTGCCGCACAGGTTCTCCACGAGCCGGCGCAGGGCCCGCGCATCCCAGCGGCCCTCCATCCGCTTCTCGCTCCGGAGGTGGAAGCGCTCTCCGTGGACGCGCGAGAGCTCCTCCGCAGACACCTCGAGGGGCAGCCCCTGGCCCGCGCGGATGCGGTTGGCGTCCAGCAGGTCGGTGATCATCTGGTCCGCGCGGTCGATGTTCTGCCGCACCCGGGCCGCCAGCGAGTAGACCTTGTCCGGCAGGTGGGGCTGGCGGGGGATGAGCTGGGCACTCATCTTCGCCGCCGTCAGCGGCGTGCGCAGGTCATGGCTGAGCGAGGACACGAACTGCTCGCGGTCCTCCCGCGACAGGCCGAGCAGCCGGGCGTAGTACGCGTTCACGTCGTCCCCGCTCGTCCACCAGTTCCATGGCCGTCCAGATTGGTCACCTGCATGACGAATCCAACAACTCCGGCCGGTACTCGAAGTGCATCGTGTCGTAGTGATACCAGCGCCCCCCCCAGATGAAGCCCTCGGCCTCGAAGGCATCCACGATGAGCTGGGGAATCTGGTTGGCCCAGCGCACGGGCGCCTTCGGCTTCGCCCACTCCCAGTAGTGCGAGCGCTTCACGTTCACGTCGATGGACACGCCGTACGAGTGGGCGCTCTGGCGGTTCGTGTGGGCGATCTTCCGCCACATGAAGGTGCCGCCCAGGTTCTTCAGGTAGGGCCGCAGGGAGGGCGTCTTCTTCACCTCCGCGTCGAGCCGTTTCGCCACGCGCTCGAAGGCCGGCGCCACCTTGCGGTTCACCTTCAGCCTCTGCCCGAGGAAGTCGATGTCCACCACGTCCACCCGGGCCTCGGTGGCGCCGTAGGCCGCGTGGAAGAGCGGGTCGAAGCGGATGCGCCCCGGGTCCTCGTTCTCGCGCGTGACGGGCCGGATGGGGCCGGGGACGTAGGGAATGGAGAAGGTGTCCTCCAGGTCCGGGGACTCGAGCTTCTCCTCGAAGGACTTCGTCCTGCCGTCGTCCCAGGGGTACGTGGTGCCCGCCAGTTTGACGTACCACGCGCCGTCCACCTGCACCGGCTCCACCGGGTACCACTTCGCCAGGCACGCCAGCGCGCGCGGAGGGGTGTCCGGCGCGGGTGCGGCGCCCAGAGCCAGCAGGAGCAGGCCGAGCACCGGGCTACTTCTTCTTGGCGGGAGTGCCGAACCGCTCGAGGGCCGCGGCGAAGCTCTTGCGCTCGGGGTTGAGCGGCGCGTTCAGCTGACGCTGCTCGCGCACGGAGGAGACGGGAGACTCCGGAGCGCCCTCCAGCGCCTCCTTGTCGAAACGGTCCTGGCCGCCGCCCACGCGGCGCAGGGGCTGCGTACCGTAGATGCGGCGATTGGGGTCTCTGCCAGCCATGGCGCTCCTCCGGGGGTCGGTGGTGTCCAAGCATAGGCCGGAGCGGACCGGACTTGCACGGGGGGCTCCGGCGTGTGTCTGGTAGCGTCGAGCGCATGCTCTCGGTCCTTCTGCTGATCGTCGCGACGCAGTTACCCTGCGTAGCGGGTGACTCCACCGCCATTTGTGATTGCAAGCAGGGCAGGCCCACGGGCTGCGCGGCCCTGGACACCCGGACGGCCACGGAGATCGCCCAGGCCCTCCGGGCCCTGAAGGTCGCGGAGGAAGAACAGCAGGCCAAGGCCGCCGGGGTTTCGGCCGAGGCAGCTTCCGAGGCGCCCGAGCCACCCGCCTGTACGGGCCAGCTGCACCACATCATCTCCAAGCCCATCTTCAAGGCGCTGGATAACCATCCCACGCTCATGGGCGTCTACGAGCCACGGGATCCCCGCTTCGTCACCCGGGCCGTGGACGAGAAGGCACATTGCGGCTATCAGGAATGGCACCGGAAGGTAGACAAAGAAGTCGTCAAATGGCTCAAGCAGTACAGGTCCGTGACGGCCAGCGAGTTCGAGGCCTACCTGCGCTCCATCTACAACCGTCCCGACATGCTCAAGAGGTTCCCCCTTGGCTTCTGACGCCCCTCCTCGTTTCTTCGTCCTCGATAACGCCATGGACTCCAGTCACGACACGGATTTCGAGAGGAGTGGAAGGACCATTGGCGAGGCCCCACGGTGCCATCTCTGCGGCTCCTTCATTGGGATGCGAGCGTGGCTGCCACCACGGCGCGGTGAACTGACGCTGTATGGCACGGCGTTCGGGGACTACGTCAATGGGCCCGGGAGTGGCCACCTCCTCTCCGCCCGCTTCGTGGAGGCCTTCCGCGCCGAGGGACTGACCGGGCTGTCTGACTTCGACCCGGTGGAAATCGTTCGCGTGCGCATCCGGCGGCGCAGCGCCCAGTCCAAGCTCCCCCCTCCCTACTTCCACACGGTCCCCATCTTCGGCGGCGCGGCGGTGGATGAGGCCAGGAGCCGCGTCCGGCGCCACAAGCCCATCGATTGCGACTGGTGCCGGGAGACCAACGTGCC
>NZ_DBNGVP010000161.1:0-51704 GCF_057119385.1 Archangium sp.
TCACGCCTGCGCGTCCAGAAGCGCAGCCTCTCGCGCGGCAACCCGTGCTTGCGCATGAAGGCCGACTGCGTGCCTCCTTCCTCCTCCCACGCTCTCACCACCTCCGCCGCTATCTCCGGTGTCCACCTCGGCCGCCGTGCTGCTTCCAACCACGCTGGCTCCGCCTTCGTCGTCGCTGTGCTCGTCGTCATCGCGCCGCGCACTCTGCGGCTCCTCGAGCACCTGCACTACCTGGGCTGGATCGGACGCTTACACTGCAACTTCGCGACCAGGGCTCTTGCCAGAGTGACAGTCACCTCTCCGCATCGCCCCTCTCCCGTCCCTCACCGGAGACCCTCCGTCCACCGACGAGCGCCCACCTCAGCTACAGAAGATCCCTTTTTCTTCGCTCCATGGACACTACCTCCCGTGTAGCCGACTTACGAGGTATGTCCACAAAAAGCGGCTCAGTCCCAGTGCGGGAGAGTCACAAAGCCGGGGCAGGCTCAGGATCCGTTGATGCAGCGCTCGATGCCCTCGGCCACGACGCACGCATGTCGGTCAGATCAAGCCGTCTTCACGCACGGCCATCAGGGAATCTTGAAACGCGGTGATCAGCGTGTCGACTGCCTGAGGGCTATGCGCAATGGATATGAACATCCCCTTGAGGGCCATCACACCGCGATACATGAGTTGGAGATAGAACTCGCGCTCGGCCACCGCGTTGGGCGCTTCGATGTCGCGCGCGGTGCGCAGTGGCCTGTCTTGGAAATGGATGCTCATGATCGAGCTGGCATTGAGCAGATGAACCGACATTGCCTTCTCCCGGCAAAACGCATTGACCGCGCTGGCGAACCGCTCGCTCTGCTCGCGCAGGTGCGGATAGACTTGGTTTCGGTTCTCCATGAGATAGCGAATGGAGGCCACGGCAGCGGCCATGGACAGGGGGTTTCCCGTGAAGGTTCCGCCCTGGAAGACGCGCTTGGGCGTGTTCCATGCTCCGCCATAGAGGCTCATGATGTCCGCCCGGCCGCACAGGGCGCCAATCGACACGCCGCCTGCAACGGTCTTTCCATAGGTGGCGATGTCCGGAACGAGATCGTAGAACTCCTGGGCCCCGCCCAGTGCGAGCCGGAAGCCGGTTACGACCTCGTCGAAGCCCAAAACGACGTTGCTCTCGCGGCACACATCTCGCAGCTTCTCCAAGAATCCCCTATTGTCCAGACTTGGGGTGGAGTTCTGCACTGGCTGAACCAGCACCAGCGCAAGTTCGGACGCATGTTTGCGAATTAGGCTGAAAGCGGCCTCATCGTGATAGGGGAGCATGAGGGTGAGCTCTTTCAGCGCATCAGGGACACCCGGGCCGAAGAGCGACTTTCCGTTGGGTTCCTTTGGATCCGGGCGGGCGAGCACGTAGTCGTGGTTGCCATGATAGCAACCATCGAAGAGCGCCACCTTGTGACGGCCGGTAAACGCACGGGCAACGCGTATCGCATACATCGTTGCTTCCGAGCCAGTGTTGCAGAGCAGGGTTCGCTCGGCGCAAGGAACAATTTTCTGCACGAGCTGCGCGACCTCCGTGTGCATTTCGTTGCGCATCGCGAAAAGAAATCCGCGCTCGACCTGCTCATGGAGGGCTTTCTGTATGGCGGTATGCCGGTGGCCGAGCACCAGGGCTCCGAATCCCATCACTAGATCGATATAGCGGTTCCCATCTACATCCGTGACATAACAGCCCTCTGTTGACTTGATGACTGTCGGGTGAGGTGTCTCGAACGAGTCGGGGATTTCTCGTGCGAGCACCTCGCAAGCCGCGCGCTGGATCTCGGCGGAGCGCTGGCGCCGCAGGACTAGCTCGGCGCGGACGTGCGTGGCATTCTTCCATTGACGCTGATCGGTGGCCATGAGGCAAGCATGCCACCTGCCGGCATAGCGAGGCAACGGCGATGCGATGACAGAGGCGCTGACCGCCGCGGGTGTCTTGCTACGGGATGTGGATGGTGCGCCCGCCCTCGACGTAGAGCGTCTGTCCTGTGATATAGGATGCTTCATCCGAGGCGAGGAATGCGACCGCGTTGGCGATGTCCTCGGGCACGGCAAGCCGCCGCAGCGGCGTTCGTGCAATCCAATCCTGCTCCAGGGCAGGATTGCCCGCGGGATGCCGTGCGATGTCCGTGTGTGTATATCCCGGACCCACGGCGTTCACGGTGATGCCGTGCGGCCCCAGGTCGCATGCGGCGGAGACGGTGAGCATCCTCACGCCACCCTTGGCGGCGCAGAAAACCGAGGCTCTGCCCTGGATGGCCTCGGCATTGATGGAGGAAATGTTGACGATGCGCCCACGGATCTGGTGCTGGAGCCAGTACTTGGCGGCCGCGCTCCCCAGGAGGAAGGGTGCACGCAACCCTATGCCGATCATCTTGTCGAGGGTGTCCTGGCTAACTTCGAGGAAGTGTTCGTGTTCAGGATTTGCCGCGTTGTAGACAAGGATATGGAACGAGCCAGACTCTTTGACTGCGGTGTCGATGATGCGCTGCGCCGCTCCGTCCGTGCTCATATCGACCACCAGTTCGCTGGCCTTGCGGCCCAGGGCCCTCACCCGCGCGGCGATACGGGCCATGCCTTGCGAATCGAGGTCGACCAGCAACAGGTCCGCACCCTCGTGGGCGAACTTCAAGGCGAGACCCTGACCGATATTGTCCGCCGCACCAATGATGAGGGCTACCTTGTCTTGGAATCGCATGAACGCTCACGCCCAGAGGGTGCGGCCGCCATCGACGAAGATGAGCTGGCCGGTGATGTAGGAGGCTTCATCGGAGGCCAGGAAGGCGACCGTGTTGGCGACGTCGCTGGGCTCACCCACGCGGCCCAGCGGCGTTTTGGAGGCCCAGGCCTTTTCCCGGGTCGGGTCTTGTTGGAACACCTGACTGGTCATCCCTGTGCGCGTAGGGCCGGGACCGACGGCATTGACCGTGATGTTGTGCGGCCCCAGATCATAAGCTGCGGCGCGTGTGAACGCGCGGAGGGCGCCTTTGGTCGCGCAGTACGCGGTCGTGCCCGAGGCCGAAGCTTTTTCGGCGGTGATGCTGGTGATGTTCACGATGCGCCCGGGCTTGTGGTGCTCGACAAGATAGCGTGCAACCTGCTGTGAGAGCAGGAAGGGCGCTTTCAGGTTGGCCTCGAGCATCATGTCCAGGTCTGCGATGGTATAATCAGCGTAAAACCCGGCCGTGGCCATGCCGGCATTGTTGACGAGGATATCGAGGGTGTCGAAGTCCTTGAGCGCCTGGGCGACGATGGCCGTGAGCATGGCCCGGTCGCGAATATCGGCCTGCATGATTGTCGCGCGGCCGCCGGCCTGCTCGATCATGCTGGCGGTTTCCCTGACCCCTGCCCCGTTGATGTCGACGAGGAGGCTGCTGGCGCCCTCCTGGGCAAACTTCAAGGCAACGCCTCTCCCAATGCCGCTCGCGGCCCCTGTGATGATTGCGACCTTATCCTTCAGACGCACCTGGGTGCTCCTTTATCACCGCCAGCTTGGTGTACGGGCGCAGTTTAACGAGTTCTTGCTTCAAGGTGCTGAAGAAATTCCATCACCGCGTCATTCCAGCAGTTACCCCAGCCCTGAACCATCCCCTCATTTCGACGAAGACCAATGACTCAAGGGTTTACAAACCAGGCAGATTGTAAAGCCCCCAATATTTTCGGGCACTTGCGAAAATGAGGGAATACCTCGGACCCTGGCCCGGATGATTCGCTAGGGCAGAGAAGACGGAGGGGTGTTGCGGGCGTAATACCCCGAGTTAGTTTGACTTCCCGGTCCACGGCACATGCGACGCGCCGGACACATCCGGCGATAGCGGAGCGCTGCTACTGCGACAGATGGATGAGCGCCTGGGGCTCACGCAGAAGCTGGCCGCCTGCATTCCAGAAGCACGCGATCCGGCGCGCTTGGTGCACTCCCTGCTGGAGCAGAGGTGCGCCAGCGCGTCTACCAGAATGTCCATCTCGTCCGCCTCCTTGGGTGGCAGCGGACATGCTCATGCCCCTGTCCTCACGTCACGACGGGCTCCGGCGAGTACTTACCCTATGCTCGCCGCGCCCCAGTACGTTGTCCTCGGAGAAATAGCCCGCGTCGGCCGTCACCACCTGGGGCACCCCGCCGCAGTTCTCCACCACCGGAGTCGTCCCCCTTGTCCGCATGCAGCTTGTTCGGGCGGCGGCGTGGAGGGTCTCGCCGTCCCTTGACGGGGGCGATATCGTCCACCAGGGGCAGCGCCTCGGACTGGCGTGCGTGTGGGCGGGAGTTATCGACTCCGCCCGGGGCTGGCCCTGCCTGTCCGTCACCAGGTGGTGTTTGGGCGTCGATGCTTCAATTGCTTGAGAATCTCGATGCGCTGCTGGTAAGGTCAGGATTACTGGCGAAGCATGTTCGCGCCTCCTCTTCAGGACGGCCCGGCCATGCGATCACCCTCCATTTCCAGCGAGGATTCGATGCAATCTGGCAAGCCTCACGTGAGTGGCAACGTCATCGTTCTGAATGGCCCTTCCGTCGCGGGGAAGACGAGCATTCAGAAGAGGCTCCAGGAGTCCTTCGAAGAGCCCCACATGGCGATGGGCATCGACTCGATCCTCGTCGCCATGCTGCCCACGCGCTACTTCATGGGCATGCCTGCCGACCGCGAGCAGGTGCTCTACGGCGTGCCCTCCACGGACGAGAGCGGCTCGCCGCTCTTCACGCTGCGCTTCGGACCCAAGGGACAGCGGGTCGTCGCAGGTATGCACCATGCCATCGCGGCGTTCGCGGAGCAGGGCAACAATGTCATCGTCGACTACATCCTCTATGAGCGCGAGTGGCTCCCCGACTTCGCGAACGCCCTGCGCTCCGTGAACGCCTATTTCGTCGGCGTCCGCATTCCCCTGGAGGTGCTTGAGGAGCGCGAGCGGCAGCGGGCGACGTCCCCCCGGGGGCATGCGCGCAGTCACCACGCGATCGTGCATGCTCACGAGCTTTATGACGTGGAGGTGGACACGTCACGCTCCTCTCCCGAGGAGTGCGCGGCCCAGATCGCCGAGTACGTGCGCACCCACCCCAAACCGACGGCCTTCGAGCAACTGCGAAAGCGGTTCCAGGCCGGCTAGGCTCTGGTTGTATCGCGCTCTGGTTGCGCCCCACGGGGCGGCGATCCCTCACGATCGCGCCCCGGCATGAGCCTTCGCCCACGTCTTACTCCCTTCCATGTCCACCACGCCCTCTGCCCACCCGGCCCTGGTCTCTTCCGCGCCCGGGACAGACTCGTCCTTGCTGCGCCGCATCCTGGACACGGCGAGCCTGATCGTACGCACCAGCCGGTGGCTCCTACTGGCGGTCATCGTCTGCCAGCTCGCGGACGCCCTGAGCTCCGTGGCCATCGCCTATGTGGCCAAGCGGCTGGTCGATGCCGTCGTCACCTCCACGCAGGGAGGGGCCTCGCAGCCCCTGTTCTGGGTCGGGCTTGAGGGGCTGTTCGTCATCCTCCGGGTGCTCTCCACGCACGCGTCGAACTACGTGCAGATCGTCCTGCGTGCGCGCTTCTCGCTCCGGGCGAGCCAGCTCGTGCTCGAGAAGGCGTGCCGGATCGCCTATCCCCATTTCGAGAATCCCGAGTTCGTCAACAAGATCAAGCATGTGCGTCAGGAGGTAGGCCAGCGGGTGATCGATCTGACCATCCAATCCATCACGCTCCTGCGCCACGGGGCCACAGTGATTGGCTACTCGGTCCTGCTCTGGTCCTTTGGCCCGTGGGTCATCGGGGTGATGGTCGCCTCGGCGATTCCCCCGTTCCTGCTCGAGATCTGGTTCGGCCGCACCTCCTTCGAATTGCAGCGCGCCAACATCGAGCGGACCCGCAAGTCCTTCTACCTGGAGTGGCTGCTGACGGCTGAGCAGAACGTCAAGGAGATCAAGCTGCTGGGGTTGGGGCCATGGTTGCTGGAGCGCCACCGGTCCATCAACGAGGGGTATAACAAGGAGGAGGCCTCGCTGGCGGCCGTGCGCGGGCGCCGCGCGGTGTTCTTGTCGTTTATCAGCTACGCGGCGCTCTATGCGACGTATGCCTATATCGTCATCCGGGCGGCCGGGGGAGGCATCTCGCTGGGCAGCATGACGCTCTACCTGATGGTCCTTCAGCAGGGCCAACTCGCGCTCAACAATGCCCTTCTGGCGCTGGCGAAGGCCTACGAACACAACCTCTTCATCGCCCAGCTGTTCGAGTTCCTCGCCATCCCTTCGGAGCAGGAGGCCGAGCACCCGTTCGATCCGGCGGCCCCGGCGCAACAAGCCCCTCCCGAGATCGAATTCCGGGGCGTCTCGTTCCGCTACCCCGGCACTACGCGTGACGCGCTCCACAACGTGAACCTCACGCTGCGCTCGGGCGAGACGCTGGCGCTGATCGGCCCCAACGGCTCGGGCAAGACGACCTTCGTCAAGCTGCTGGCGCGGCTCCACCAGCCCACCTCGGGCGTCATCCTGCTCGATGGCCAGGACATCGCCACGCTGCATCCGGATCAGCTCCGGCACCGGGTTGGCCTCATCTTCCAGGACTTCGTCCGGTACCAGTTCAGCGCGGGCGACAACGTGGGCGTGGGCTGGTTGCCGGCGATCCAGGACCGGGAGGCCATCCGCCAGGCCATTGTGGACGCAGAGGCCTCGCCGGTGGTCGATCGTCTCTCCGCGGGCCTGGACACCCCACTGGGCCCCGCGTTTGGTGGCGTCGATCTATCGGGCGGCCAGTGGCAGCGGCTGGCGCTCGCGCGCGCGTTCATGCATCGCGGCGGAGTGCTCGTGCTCGATGAGCCCACGGCCGCGCTGGATCCCGAGGCGGAGACGGAGATCTTCCAACGCATTCACGACAACAAGGCCAATCGCACCATCGTGCTGATCAGCCACCGGTTGTCCTCGGTGCGCATGGCGGATCAGATCGTCGTCTTCGAGAACGGGCAGATCATCGAGCGCGGCTCGCATTCCGAACTCCTGGCCGACAATGGCCGCTACGCCCGGATGTTCCGGGAGCAGGCGGAGGGCTACCGGCTCGATGAGTCCGAGCCCTCCGCCAAACCGGTCAGCGCGCTTCGCGGCAGCGCTCGATGAGCCGGGTCGTCGACATCGAATCCTCCGGCCGGTCGATGAAGGTGATCTCCCCCACGTGGGGCCGGATGGTGGCGAGGTACTCCGGGTACTTCTGGTACTCCATCCCCTTGGTGAAATGGTGGGGGCGGAGGATGGCCAGTAACTCGTAGAGGACGTTGCCGGCATGGAGGATGACCTCATCCACCGAGGCGAGCGCGTCGACGATGTTCGCGCGCTCCCAGCCGGGGACGATGGGACGGGAAGGACCCTTCAACGCGCGGATGTCCTCGTCCACGCTCACGAGTACGACGAGCACGTCTCCGAGCTGCCGCGACTGCTGCAGGAACCGCACGTGCCCGTAATGCAGCAGATCGAAGCACCCCGAGGTCACCACGAGGCGCTTGCCCCGGGAGTGGATGTCCGCCGCGAGCGCTCGAATCTCGTCCAGCCCCGGGGTGGGAATGTGGATGGCCATGGTGTGTGTCCTCGAGGGGGCGTTGACTCAGGGGGAGGTTTCGCGCCGGAGCTGAACCGACCGCAGGGTGACGGGACGCAGGGGCCGACCCCGCTGGTCCGCGGGCACGCGCGAGATCTCCCTCACGACATCGAGGCCGCTGATGATCCGGCCCAGCACGGTGTGGACGCCATCCAGCCATGGTGCCGCCCGGGCCGTCAGGAAGAACTGGGAGCTGGCGGTGTTCGGACCGCTGTTCGCCATGGACAGGACGCCCTGCTCGCCGTGGTGGCCTCCGAGCTCGTCCACGATGCGGAACCCCGGGCCTCCCATGCCGGTGCCGAGCCGATCCCCGCCCTGGATCATGAAATCCGGCTCCACGCGGTGGAACGTCGTTCCCTGGTAGAAACTCTCGCCGCCCTCGACGATGCGCCGCAAGCGCGGATCGCGGAAGGGTTGTGTCCCTAGCGCGAGCCCCACGAAATTGCGGACGCTCTTGGGGGCGGACTTCTCGTCGAGCTCCACGGTGATGTCGCCTCGCGCGGTCTCGAAGATGGCGAGCAGACGGCCCGAGCCGGGGGCCCGGATCTCGGGATAGAGCGGGGTGATCATGGCATCGTCCTTCCAATTCCCATCACGTTGTTGATGATTCCCAGCTGCCTGGCGGCGGGGAGCACCTGAGCGAAGGGGTAGTTCGCCCCCAGCGCATCCGCCACGAGCAGCCCCGAGCAGACCGCGCTCTCATGACCCGTCAGGGTCGTGTCCATACCGCAGAACCACGCGCGATTCCTGCCCTGGACGGTGCGGAACCGGCGCTTCGTCGCCATGTCTTGAGGACGCAGCTTCGCGTGCTTCCACACCCCCTGGGTGATGATGCGCTCGGGCGCGAGATCCACCTGGGGGTTGATGGTGACGAAGATCGGATCCCGCTTGGGGTCCAGCCCATTCGTCACGGTCACGTTGCGGGTCACCGAGCCCTCGTCGCCGCGGCCAAGCCACGAGTACTCGCAACTGGACCGGCGGTGGGAGAAGTACGGGGACAGCACGGCCGCATCCGTGTGCACGAAGGAGCGCTCCTCGTGGTACTCGATGGCTCCGAGCAGTGCCCGCTCCTCGGCGGAGGCATCCGTGAGGAGCTTGAGCGCGATGTCCGCGTGGGTCCCGAAGACGACCTGATCGAACGTCTGCTCGTGCCCGGCGCTGTCACGCACCCGGACTCCGTCCGCCTCGCGTCGGACCGTCGACACGGGCCGCGCCGTGTGGACCACCTGGATGGAGCGGGCGAGCTTCTCGAGATATCGGCTCAGTCCACCCACCACCTTGCGGTAGTACGGCGCGTGGACGAAGGACAACATGTGCTCCGCGAAGCTCGCCGCCGCGTACGTGAGCGAGAAGTCGAGCAGCGGCGCGCGTGAGCCAGAGAAGGTGCTGAGCATGGGGATCAGCGCCTTCCTCACGAAGTCGGACGAGTACTGGTGGCGCTCGGTGTACTCCCGGATCGTCATGCCCGTGAAGTCCGGGAGGCGGTTCATGACGTCTGTCATCTCCCGCTGGAACCGGTCACACTCGTCCAGTAGGCGGCTCCAGAGGGGGGATTGGAAGCGCACATCGTTCTCCCAGGTCTCTCCCTCCCCGAAGTTGGCGGCGAAGGTGAGCGGGGCGGGGAACGTCTCGCAGCCGGCGATCTTGAGCAGCTCGCAGAAGTTCGGCCAGCTGCGCTCGTTGAAGAGTTCCACCCCCATGTCCACGGCGACGTCCCCCTTGGAGGAAGGGACCATGACCGTGCGGGCGTGCCCGCCCAGCTCGGACCCGGCTTCGATGAGGGTGACGTGGTGCACGCTCGACAGGCGCCAGGCCGCGACGACTCCAGCCGCGCCTCCTCCCACGACGGCGACCCTTCGCCCTGGCTGGGGTTGCTGTTTGTCGTTCATGGTTGGTTCCTGGGGAATGGGTGCGGGTGCTTGACGAAGTCGATGCTCGTTTCCATGTAGATCGGATCCGTCGAACAGGGGATCCACTCGAAGAGGATCATCTCGCGGGTCACGATCGTGGCGCCGCCCTGCCGGATGCGGGGGAGCGACTCGACGTGGTCCTCGCGATCGCGCGCGGCGCAGGCCTCGGCGAGGACATACGCCTCGAAGCCCTTGCTCCGCGCCTCGAGCGAAGTCTGGACAATGGAGATGTGGGTCTCATTGCCAGCGAGGATCAGCTGGTCCCGGCCCGTGGCGCGGATGCGCTCCACGGCCGCCGGGGCGCTCACATACGAGAAGGTCACGATCTCACACGGCGCGGAGCCCCGGGCCAGCCGGAGCACGGGCTCCACTAGGCGGCCCAATCCCTTGTGCTCCATGACGAGCACCGGGACCTCCAGCTTGTTGGCCAGCCCCATTAGCCAGCAGTTGTTCCACAGGAACGACTCGTTGGTGTCGAGGATGGGAAGAATGCCCTCCTGCATGTTGGAGATGACGACCAGGGAGCGATGACGCTGCATGAGCATGTTTCAATGTCCTCCATTTCTAGTTAACACGGATGAACTGAAGCACTCCAGGTGAACCGAGCTCATCGGGCGGACTGGCGGAACTCGGCGGTTGTTTCGATGACCTTGCCCACCGTACGCAAGTCCTGACCGAACGGCGTGAGCGCGGCGATGTGCCGCGGGGCTCCACCGCCGTATTTGAGATAGGTGCTCAACGTCCCCGAGGGGCCGAGATCCACGAACAGCGGCTCCGCGCTCGCGCGGATGGCGTCGCAGGTCTCGCGGAACCGCATGGGCAGACGCGCGGCCTGCCAGAAGTGTTCAGCGTCGAAGCGCGTCACCTGCCCGGCCAGGGCCGAGGAGAAGGTGGGTAGCCTGGGCTCCTCGAAGGAGATGTCGCGCAGGACGTGCAGGAAGTCGGCCCGGGCTCCATCGATCCAGGACGAGTGGAAGGGGTGGGAGACCATGACCGGCTGATAGCGCAATCCGCGCGCTTCCAGTTCCCGTTCCACCAGGGGGAGCGAGTCGGAGCGGAGGGAGACGACGGCGTGCTGGGGGAAGGGGACGCTGGCGATCTCCACGTGGGCTCGCAACACGGGCGAGGCCTCAAGCTCGCTCACGGGCGCCAGGACCGCGAGCATGGTCCCCGCCGGAACGCAGCGGGTGATGACCCGGGCATGCTCGACGACGGCCGTCAGGGCCCGCTCGAGGTCCAGGGCACCGGACACGAGCGCGCAGGTGAATTCGCCCAGGCTGACGCCCAGGAGCACGTCCGGCTCCAGGCCGCGGGCGCGAAGTGCCTCGCAGAGCGCGTACTCGACGAGGAAGATCGCCGGGTGCGTGACGTGGGTGTCGACCAGCGCATCACTCTTGGTCCGGCGCTCGTCATACAGGGCCGCGAGGACCGAGCTGCCCGTGAGCTCGCGGACGCGGCGGTCACACCGCTCGAGCACGTCGCGGAACACGGCGTCGTTGCGCCAGAGCTCCCGCCCCATGTGGAAGTAGTGGGAGCCCTGGCCCGAGAACATGAAGACGACTGGACGGGGCGGCAGATGCGCCGCCGGTGCGCCGGGCCCCGCGGAGGGCTGGCGCGTCTTCCGCCCCTGCTCCCGTGGCGGGCTCTCGAGCCACAGGGTGAGCGGATGGGCCAGCGAGGTGACCCGGTCCCCGTCCACCCAGCTGGTGGCGGCGAACCCGGGGAACGACCGGTAGCGGGCGGTGAGGCCTTCCCCGGTCCGCTCCACCTTTTCGAGACGGAGGGCGTCGAAGCCCGTCATGCGTCCGGTCCGCAGCGCCTTGCCGAGCGCCGCCTTCATCGTCCAGGCAATGCTGCGCGCCGCCGCCGCGTCGGCCTCGAGGACGCGCTGGACGAGCGCCTGCTCCGACGCATCCACGGCCCCGGCCTCCAGCGGTGAGCCCAGCACCTCGACGTCGAGCCCCATGGGGACCGCCCGGGGATGGGCGAGCGCGGTGGCCTGGCCGGCCGCGTGGGAAATGGACACATCGAAGTGTCCGCCACCCCCCCGGGGCAGGGGTTGCCCGAAGGCGCCACGCTCAAGCTCGAAGTCCGTGGGGACCGAGCCTCCCGTGGCGCTCATCAGCGCGGCCTTCGCGGCGACGTGCTCCCACAGGAAGGCCCCGCGCCGGGCCTGCTCGGGCAACGCCTCGAGTCGCCGCCGCTCCGGGGCAGAGAGCCACCCGAGGAACGTCTCCGCCCCGGCCCGGACCGCGGTCATGGCCAGCGAGGAGACCAGCTCCCCCTGGGCGGAGCGGAACCGCAAGGACTCCACCGCGATGTCATCCGCGACGGGCATCAGTTGATGCCTCGTACCTGCCCGACGAGCCCGGTCAGCACCTTGCCGGGTCCCACCTCCACGAACTCCGTCTCCCCCCGGGCGATGAGGTGGCGCACCGAGTCGGTGAAGAGCACGGGACGCACCAGTTGCTCGAGCAGATTGGCCCGCACGCTCCCGGGGTGGTAGGGCTTCGCGTCCACGTTGGCCACGACGTCCAGCCGGCACTCCCCGATGCGCGCCGACTCGAGCGCCCGGGAGAACTCCTGCTGCACCGGCTTCATGTAGCGCGAGTGGAACGCACCGCTCACGCGCAGGGGAACGAAGCGCGCCCCACGGGCCTCGACGATGGGCTGCGCCCGGTCGATCTCGGACTTGGGGCCGGAGATGACGACCTGCCTGGGCGCGTTGTCGTTGGCCAGATCAATGGCATCCAGGCCCGCGTCCTGGATGGCCGTGCGCACGCTGGCCGAGTCGAGCCCGAGCACGGCGGCCATGCCTCCGCCGCGCTGCTGGCTCATGAGTTCGCCCCGCTTCTTCACCAGCTGCACGCCCGTGCGGAAGTCGAAGGCGCCCGCGGCGAAGAGGGCGTTGTACTCCCCCAGGCTGTGGCCGATGACCGCCCGCGGGTACTGCCTGCGGCGGACGATCTCCTCGATGTAGAAGAGCACGTTGACGACGAACAGCGCCGGCTGCGTGTACTCCGTCTGTTGCAGGAGCCCCTTGGGGTCTGTCTTGCAAAGCTCCTCCACGGAGTAGCCGAGGATCTCATCCGCCGCGGCCGTGTATTCGGGGTAGCGCGAGAAGAGCTCTCCCGCCATGCCCCGCGTCTGCGCGCCCTGTCCAGGAAACATGAACACAGCCATGGGTTACCTCTGTCCAGCAAGGGGAGACACCGCGCCCGCGAGTCCTTCCCGCGTACGCGTGAGATGTTGCACCAGGAGTCGATTCGTCCGTGCGGCGGCGGTCAAGGGCAGGAAGTGTCCGGCTCCGTCGAGCTCGACGAGCTCTCCGCTCGGCAGCACGGAGCCGAGTGCCCGTCCATGATCCGGGGAGAGGACGCCATCCCGGTTGCCCACCAGCACCAGCGAGGCCGCGGAGATCCGCCGCGCCATCTCCCGGGTATCGAAGCTCGCGAGCGCGGCCTGATACGCCCCGAGCGCCTCTCGCGACGCACTCGCCTGGAGCAGGCTCGCGGTGTCGACGTCGCGTCCGAAGAGATCCCTCAACGTGTCCTGGTGGGTGGTCAGCTCCTCGGCGATGTGGGGGGCCTTGGATTGATACGCCTCGGCGAAATGCATGGCGGTGCTCACCAGCGTGAGGGAACGGATGCTCGGCTGGTGCTCGCTCGCGAGGAGCTGCCCGAAGCAGCCTCCCAAGGACCAGCCGACCAGGTCGAAGGGGGCATTCACCCCGGTGCGCTCGAGCGCCTGGAGCAGATCGCGCGTCCAGCCGGTGAAGGACGCCCGGTCGGCGTGGAAGGAGCTCCGGCCGTGTCCGGCATACGAGGGGATGACGATGCGGCGATCCGCGGCGAAGCCCTCGATCTGCGCCAGCCAGATGACCGGGTGGGTGTTGAGCGGGGGCAGCAGGACCAGGGGCTGCCCGGAGCCGATCGAATAGACATCCACCTGACGCTGTGCGTCCAACCGCACCAGCTCGTGCCGGGGCTCGGCCTCGGTGATCCGCCGGACACGCTGGAAGAGCACCTCATCGGCCTGCGTGCCGGAGACCTCCACCCGGGCGGGCTTCTCGTCCGTGCCCCGGGCGGCGAGGAAGGCCGCCAATTCCGCGAGCGTGGGTTGCTCGAAGAGGAGATTGGGCGGGAGCGGCCCGAAGCGCTCACTCAAGGGCTTGAGCACCTGTGTGGACACCAGCGAGTCGACACCGAGTGTGGCGAAAGGGGTGTCATCGCCAATCTGGCTCTCGGGGATCATCAGGGCCTCCGAGAGCTGCGCACGGACGAACGCGTGGTCCTCCGGGCTCGCCATCGCCGCGGGAGGCGGAGCGGCCGGGGCCTCGCGCTCCGTGCGTGGCAGCGTGGGCGGCACTGGCTCCCGCGGACGGGAGGGCGCCGAGGCCACGAACACCGCCGCGGCGAGTGCCTCCGGTGGGAGACGGCTCGCCGTCTGGATGCCCTCGAAGCCCAGGGCACCGAGCAGCCGGGTCCAGGCCTGGGGCGCGAGCAGGGGAGAGCCCGGGATGCGGCGCTCCTCGTCCTCATAGGCCCACCAGCCCTTCGTCAGGCCGAACGTGATGGTCGCGTAGTCCTCGCGCCGGACGAGTTCGTTCACGATCAACAGTCCTCCGGGGCGCAGCAGTCGCCGGACGTGGCGCATCGTGACCTCGATGTTCTTCGTCGCGTGCAACACGTTCGTGGCGAGCACGACGTCGAACCCGGCGGAGTCGAAGCCCTGCGGCTCGGGGTCCGTCTCGATGTCGAGTCTGGAGAAACGCAGGTACGGGCGTCCGTTTCCATAGGCCCGTTCGCCGTGACGGAGGAAGTGGCTCGAGATGTCGGTATACACATACTCGAACCCGCCCGGGAGGGAGACCTGGTCGAGACACGGCAGGACGGCGGACGTGGTCCCTCCGGTGCCCGCTCCCACCTCCAGCACCCGCCGGGCTCCCAGGCGTTCCACGGCACTGCGGACGAAGGAGGCCACCAGCGCGTTGTGATGATCCACGACGGCATTGCCGCGGTAGACCCCTTCGACGAGCTGGGTCGAGCCTTCGGGGAACATCACGCTGACGGGATCCCTCGTGCCGCAGAGTACCTCGGGATAGGCGTCGAGGCACGCCGAGAGGAGCGCGCGGTGGGGCCGGATGGCGGTGTGCTGGTCATCGAGCGCGGTGAGTTCGAGCCGTGCTTGCGCGAGCGTCGGGATGGTCGCCGGGCCGGAGGCAATGCCCTCGGCCGTGTGGGTGGCGAGCCCCGCCCGGGTGAGCGTCTCGAGCAGGAAGCGCACCAGCCGGTGGTGGGCGGGGGCGATCTCCGCTTCCCGCAGAATCCGCTCCACCGGACGGGCCCGCGCGTCGAGGATCCCCATGGACACCAGCATGGCGGCGAGCGCACGCCGGGCGCTGACCTCAAGCGCCTGGAACGGCCCTTCGAGCGCGCGCAGCTCCGCGCCTCGCGCGATGAGGGCGTCCGCATCCGAGAGCACCGCGGCGATGGGCGAGGAGGGCACCTCGCGCACCGCCTGCTCCGCCTCGGGGACGAGGCGCCGGACCGAAGCCCAGTAGCGCTCTCCCTCGAAGGGATAGGTGGGCAGCGGGATGCGGCGGCCGGCGATACGGTCGAACCTGCACGGTACCGCTTCCATGTAACGGCGGGCGTTCTGGCTCTCGTTCTCGAGCCCCTCGCCGGCGAGAAGCTTCCCCTCGGGAGCGGAGGCCGCGAGGGCCTGCTCGAGCAGCCGAGACAGCTCGCCGCGCGAGCGGAACACGAACGCGGTCCGGCGCTCGAAGTGCTCCCGGCCCCGGTTGGCCGTGAAGCACAGGTCCGCCAGCTCGAACCCGTCCCGGCCCGACACGAAGGCGTGCAGGTCGCGCAGGCGCTTCACGAGCGCCGTCCCCGTCCGGGCCGACACGAAGAGCTCGAACACCTCGGGGCCCGCCGAGGGGCGCTCGCGAGGGGGCGCCTCCTCGAGGACGACGTGGGCGTTGGTCCCGCTGAAGCCAAAGGCGCTGATGCCGGCCCGCCGTCGGGCCGTGTGCGTCCGGGGCCAGGCCTGGTTCGTCCTGGGAATCACGAACGTCGATGGCGGCAGCTCGAGCAGGGGGTTCTCCCGCTCGAATCCGGGTTGCGCGGGGATGCGCTCGGCCTCGAACGCGGTGAGGACCTTGGCCAGGCTCACGAGCCCCGAGGCGGGCAGCGCGTGGCCCACGTTGGCCTTGACCGCGCCGAGCACGCAGGGGTGGGCCCGGGGCGAGGCACCGAAGGTGTCGAGCAGCGCGCTCACCTCGATGGGATCTCCCAGCCGCGTTCCCGTGCCATGCGTCTCGACGTAATCGATGGTCTCGCTCGTGACCCCCGCCCGCCGGTGCGCGCGCCGTATCAACTCCGCCTGTGACGTGGCGCTGGGGGCGGTGATGCCGTTGGTCCGGCCGTCCTGGTTGATCTCACTTCCCAGCACGACGCCCAGGATGTTGTCTCCATCGGCGAGCGCGCGCTCCAGGGGCTTGAGGACCGCGACGGCGACGGCCTCCGCGGGCACGAAGCCGTTGGCGCGGGCGTCGAAGGTGAAGCACCGGCCCTCCGGAGAGAGCATCCCCGCCGTGGTCGCGAGCTCGTGGAACTGGGGCGTCGAGAAGAGGGTGACGCCACCGACCAGCGCCACCTCACTCGAGCCGGAGCGCAGGCTCTCGCAGGCGAGGTGGAGCGCGACGAGCGACGAGGAGCACGCCGTGTCGAGCGTCACGGCCGGGCCGTGCAGATCCAGGGCATACGCGACGCGCCCCGCCAGCATGGCCTCCGAGTTGCCCGTGAGCAGGTAGCCCTCGGGCTGCGCGCCTTCCCGTTGACGCAGGAGCTCCCGGTAGTCTCCCGGGAAGGCGCCGACGAAGACGCCGCACGCGCGGCCACGAAGCTCCGCCACCGCATACCCGGCATGCTCGATGGCCTTCCAGGACTCCTCCAGCAGCAGGCGCTGCTGGGGATCCATCAGCAGGGCTTCGCGTCCGGAGATCTGGAAGAACCGGGCATCGAACCGGGCCACGTCGTTGAGGTAGCCCGCGGGATGGCGGGCCCCGTTCCCCTCGCCTCGGGCGGCTGGCCTGGGTCCAACGAGCACGCGTCCCTCGCCGAGGGCGCGCGACAACTCCTCCACGCTGTTCGTGCCCGCGAAACGGCCGGAGATGCCAATGATGGCGATGGGGGCGTCACCGCGTGCGCCGGAAGGAGGCGCCCGGGGTGCTGGGTTCTCGCTGCTCACCGGGCTCACCGGCACGGCGGGTGGCTGCTCGTGAGCGGGAGCATGGGCGGGCACGGCCTCCTGCCGGGGCGGGAGGTTCACCGTGCCACTCAGGAGGTGGTCGGCCAGGGCATTCACATGGCCGAAGTTGTAGAGGTCCGTGGCACGGAGGCTCGTCCCGAGCGCGCGGTTGATGCGCGTGATGACGTCGACGGCGAGGAGCGAGTCGATGCCGAGCTCCACGAACGGCTGATCGAGGGCGAAGCGCTCCGGAGGGAAGCGTGTCGCTTCGGCGAGCGTGTTCACGATGGCCTCGATCACCTCGCCCCGCATGTTGCCTGGGGGCGGGGGGGAGCCACTCGATGGCGAGGACGCAGGCACCCGCACGTCCGTATGGGGGGGCGTGGCCAGGGGCTCCGGACGTCTGACCTCCTGGGCCACTCCTCCCGTCTCGAACCGGCGCTCCGCCGCGAGCACGCGCTGGCCTCCCAGGGAGGGATGATCGTGCGTGACATCGACCACCGAGGCGAAACCATTCGACTCCAGCAACGCCCGCCAGGTGGACGCCTTGGCCAGGGGCCCACCCGGCTGACGAAGCGCGACATCCTCGTGCTGCCACCAGCCCTGCGTCAGGCCGAAGGTCAACGTGGCGAACTCGAGATCGGTGGTCACCTCCTGAAGGAGTAGGACGCCGGAGGGCCGCAGCAAGCGGGCGGCATGGGAGAGCGTGACCGCGAGCGAGCGCGTCGCGTGAAGCACGTTGGTCGCGATGACGATGTCGGCCGTCCCCTCCAGCTCAGGGGAGGGCGGAGCCTCGATGTCCAGGCGCTCGAAGAGCACGCGGCCGTCGGGGCGTCCGAATCGCGACCGGGCCCGCGTCAGCAGGGTGTGGGAGATGTCCGTGTAGCGGTACGTCCACGGGAGCCCCGAGGGCAACGCCTCGAGGACGTGCCGGCTCGTTCCTCCCGTGCCCGCGCCAATCTCGAGCAGCACCACGGGTCGCTCCTTCGCCCGCGCCTCGACGAGCGCCCTGGCCACGTTCGCGATGGCCCGCCCGCCATGGTCGACGACGGGGTTGCCCGTGTAGACCCGCTCCAGGAGGTCCGCCGAGCCTCCCGGGAAGAGCACCGAGGCGGGATCGAGGCGTCCCGACAGGACCTCGGGCAGCTGGGGAAGCGTGGCCTCGAGCAGCGCGACATGGGGCGTGAGGCTCGGGAACCTCGACAGCAGCTCGTGCTTCGCCGGTTCCAACTCCGGGCCCCTCGCGAGCATGGAGGCGATGCACGCCCACAGACGCTCGTACGCCGGAGCCACGGTGATGCGGTCGCGCAGTTCGTCCGGGTTGCGGAACCCCGGCAGCACCGCCTGGAACGTGCGGCGGAGCGACGCGCGCGTGAACGCGCCGAGGGCCGCCTGGGCCTCCGCGTCGCGGCTCTCGAAGCGGCGGATCTCCTCGGGCAGTGCGTGCACGACCTCCACGAGGCGTGGGGCCGGCACCCACTCCGTGCGCGACCCGGACTGTGGGGGCTCGATGCCGAGCGGCCCCTGCGCCTGGGGAGTCGCGCGGACGACGAGCGCCCGGGGAATGCCCGCCGAGACGAGCCGATCCAACGCGCCGAATCCGTCCTCAGGCTCGATCGAGCCGATTCCGAGGCGGGCGAGCCGATCGCGAATGGCCTCGTTCGCCACGACGCCCACCGAGCCCCAATACCCCCAGTCCACCGTGACGACGCGGGTCGCCGGGAGCTCTGTCTCGGCCGCGCGTGCGAGCGCGTCGATGAACGTCGATCCGGCGGCGTAGTTCGCCTGCCCGCCATCCGCGCGCGTGGCCTGCGCGGAAGAGAAAAAGAGCAACCGCTTGGGCGGGCTCGCGCGGCAGGCCTCGAGGAGCGCCATGCCCGTCCTGGTCTTCGCCGAGAGCACGTCCTCGAGCGTCTCCAGGTCCATGGAGCGCAGGGTACGATCCCTGAGCACGAGCGCGGAATGCACCACGGTGTCGATCGGACCGAGCTCGGCCCTCGCCCGGGCCATCGCTCCCGCCAGCGAGGCGCGATCCCGGGCATCCGCGCGCAGGTAGAGGACGGTATGTCCCTGGCCGCGCAGCCGCTCGAAGGTGCTCTTCGCCCGCGCATTGGGCTCACTGCGGCCCACGAGCGCGATGCGTGCGGGCCCTTGCCGTGCGAGGTGCTCGGCGAACGCGAGCCCCAGCCCTCCCGCGCCTCCGAGCAGGAACGTCGTTCCATACCCACAGCGGGCCTCGCCCCCGGGGATGTCCAGCATCCGCCAGGCGCGCCGCAGGCGCAGGCGTCCGGAGAGACGGGTGAGGGCGCCTTGTGGATCCGCGGGCTCGTCCAGGAAGGACTGCAGACGCTCGGCCCTCTCCTCGGGCTCCACGAGCTCCGCCCAGGGGACGTCGGCACACACCACCGACCACGCGGGGTGCTCCTTCGCGAGGGAACCCACGAAGCCCACGAGGCTCGAGGACCCGACAGCGGTGGAGGCGGATGCGCCTTCCACATCGTTCACCAGCACCCGCAGCTCGAGGGGCTCGCTCTCGAAGCCGTAGCGGTGCAGCGCCTTGACCAGGTGGAAGAGCGCGTGGATGCCCTTGCGCTGGCTGTTCGCGAGCTCCGCCTCGCCGAGCGAGACGAGCGGTGTGGCATCCAACCCGGAGAGGAAGAGCACGCTCGTGGGCGCGCGTGCCTGCAACACGGCGGAATCGAGGGAGACCGGGTCGAAGTGGTCGACGAAGAAGACCTCGGCTCCGGGCAGCCGGCCCGCGACAACCCGGGCCAGCTCCGCGTGCTCTGGAGCGTGCACCACCAGCACGCGTCCCGGCCTCCGCGCCGTGGGGGGAGGCGGGGGCACGCCATGCCACACGGGCGTGGCCACGACGAGCTCGGGTCCTCCGGTCTCCGGGCGTGCGGGGGCCCGCGCCGACGCGGGGGGTTGTACGCTCTTCACCGCTTGCCGCTTGGGGGCGGGCACATCCACCCAGTGGGGCGTCCGCGCGAACGGATAGCCCGGCAGGCGGATGCGTCTGCCGGAGAAGGGCGCCTTCGGCAGCTTGTAGCCCCGGGTGTACAGGTCCCCGAGCGCGAGAAGCTTGCGCGAGCGCACCTCGCCGGCAGCCGCCGCGAGTTCCTCCGGGAGTCGTGCGTGCAGCTCGTCGAGGACGGGAGAGGTCTCGCGGGGCGCCCCCGAGAGGAGGCGGGGGTGCCGGGTACCGTGGACGAGGGCCTCAAGCGCTCCTTCCAGCTCCTCGCGCGTGGAGGTGACGATGGCGGCCCGGAAGTCATCGTGGTCGCGGCCCATGGCCAGGGTCGTCGCCACGTCCAGCATCGGGACGTCCGGGTGGGCCCGGAGGAAGCGCAGCAGCCCGGAGGCCCGTGACAGGAGCGCCTCGGCCGACTTTGCGGAGAACGCGAAGAGCGCCAAGCCGGGCATGTCCGCGCGTTCCCGCCGCAAGGTGGCGGGCGCCTCCTCGAGGAGGACGTGGGCGTAGGTTCCACCGAACCCGAACGAGCTCACGCCCGCGCGACGCACCCCTGGCTTCCCATTCTCCTCGGGCGGGCGCGGCCATGGCACGAGCTGCTCCGCGACGCGGTAGCGAGTCTTCGCCAACTGCAGGTACGGATTTGGCGGCGAGGAATGGAGGGAGGGCGGAATCTCTCCGTGCTCGAGCGCCATCATCGCCTTGAGGAGCCCCGCGATTCCCGCGGCGGGCTCGAGGTGGCCGATGTTGCTCTTCACCGAGCCCATCCAGCACACGGGCCCCTCGGGAGCGCCGTCTCCCAGCGCGGTCCGGATGGCCTCGACCTCGATGGGATCTCCCAATTCCGTTCCCGTCCCGTGGAGCTCCAGATAACCCACGGAGGCCGGATCGCACTGGGCGGCCTCATAGGTCATCCGAAGCAGGGCGGCCTGGGCCTTGGGGTTGGGCGCGGTAAGCGACTTCGCGCGTCCGCCGTGGTTCACGCCCGCCGCCCGGATGACGGCGCGCACGGGATCTCCATCGGCCAGGGCCCTCGCCAGCGGCTTGAGCACGACGACGCCAACCCCCTCGCCCTTGACGTAACCGTTGGCGCGAGCCGAGAGCACCTTGCACCGGGCATCTGGGGAAAGGATGCCCATGGCCTGTGTCACGGCGACGGTGTCGGGCGAGAGCACCAGGCTCACGCCGCCCGCGATGGCGAGCTCACACCGCCCCGTCCGCAGGGCGTCGATGGCCCTCGCGACGGCGACGAGTGCGCTCGAGCACGCGGTATCCACCGCCTCGCTCGGCCCGTGGATGTCGAGCCAATGGGAGACGCGGTTCGGAAGCATCGCGTGCGCGTTGCCCGTGGCAGCGAACGGATGCATCACCCCCGAGGCCGCCACCAGCGAGCGGTAATCGTCGAACTGGACACCGGCGAAGACGCCCACGGAGCGTCCGGCGAGCGTCCTCGGCGCGATGGCACCGTTCTCGAGCGCGTGAATCACCGTCTCCAGGAAGAGGCGGTGCTGGGGATCGAGCAGCGCCGCCTCGGTAGGCGACATCCGGAAATAGTCGGCATCGAAGCGGCGAACGTCATCGAGATACCCTCCCTGCCGGGGCAGGGTGGGATGGTCCTCGGCGTTCCATCGGTCCGCCGGGACGTCGCGGATGAGGTCATTCCCCTCGCGCAGGTGGGCGAAGAACGCCTCCAGGTCGTCCGAGCCAGGGAACCGGCCGGCGGCGCCCACGATGGCGATCGCATCCTCCTGTTCGAGGAGAGCGGACGCGGGGACCGGAGCTGGAGTCAGAGGCACGGCCGGCTCCCGAGGCACGGACGGAGAAGACGGCTCTCCGGCGCCGCCACCGGCCGTGGCCATCGGGACCGCGAACGCCCGGGCGAGCTCCTCGGCGTGTTGGAATTCGAAGAAGGCTCCAGGGGCCAGGGCGATTCCCAGCTCGCTGGAGAGCACGGTGGCCAGCTCCTTCAAGCCAATGGAGTCCAACCCCATGTCCGCGAAGGGCGTGGTGGGTTCGAGCTCATGGAGAGGAATCTTCAGGTACGTGCTCGCATGGCGCAGGAGTGCGGCGACGATGTCCCGCTCGTTGGTCCGCACGGTCTCCAGGAGGGGCGCCTCGGCGGCGGAGGGGGCCTTGGGCGCTACGGGAGCCGGCCGCGAATCCGCCGGGCTCCTGCCCATGAGCAGTGCCTCAATCCGTCCGCGTTCCCCCGCGACGACGGCGACCTCGGGCTGGCCGCTCGCGAGCAGTCTGCCGAGCGCCTCGAGCCCAGCGCCCGTCGGCAGGGGCCGCAACCCGTACCGCTCCTCGAGTGCACGCTCCGTCTCGGGGTCGGCGCGCATGCCTCCCTCCTTCCAGAGGGGCCAGTCGATGCAGAGCGTCGTTCCCCGGCGCCGCCCCTGGCGTACGGCCTCGAAGCGCTCCTGGGCGAAGCCCGCCAGGTACCCGTTGGCCGCGGCGTAGACGCTCTGTCCGACTCCCCCGAGGTGCATGGCGAGCGAGCCGAACAGGACGAAACATTCCAGGGGCTCATTCGCCGTGAGCTCGTCGAGCCAGCGCGCCCCGTCGATCTTGGGCGCGAGCACAGCCGCGCGCGCGGTGCCGTCGAGAGTGGACAGGATCCCATCGCGTTGGACACCGGCGGAGTGGAACGCCCCGGCGAAGGGGCCCACGCGTCTCCGCTCCTCCTGGAGGACCGCCTCGAGAGCGGTGCGATCCGAGACGTCACAGCGGACGTAGCGCACGTGCGCATCGTCTCCGAGCTCACGCAGCCGCGCCAGGGCCTCCGCTCCGGGTGCGGAGCGGCCCAGCAGCAGGATCCGGGCGTCGAAGCGTTGGCGCAGCCAGGTGGCTACATGGAGCCCGATTCCGCCCAGGCCTCCCGTGAGGATCACGTGGCCGCCGCGGGGAAGCTCGAAGCGCGCCCCCGTCCCGAGCGGCTCGTGGGGCTTCAGTCCCAGGGTCCACCGCGCACCATCCTTGACCCGCACCGCCGGGCCCCAGCGACGCTCCGGTCCAAAGGCCGCGACGAGCGCACCCAGGGCCTCGAAGCGCCCGCGCGCCTCAAGATCGGCCACGACGAGCTCCCGTGAGCGCTCGCGTCCGATGACTCTCGCGAGCGAGGAGAGCGCGAGCGTCCACCGCTGACGCGACGCCTCCGGTGCCACCGGCACGACGAGCCAGCGCCGGATGCCGGGCCACCGGTCGAGGCTCGCCTCGAGTTGCCCCAGCACTCCCTGGACGGCGTCGGCCGAGTCATCCGTCGGAATCGGCAGGCGCACAACAGCGAGCTCCGCGGTGGCATGCTCCTCAGGAGACACGAGCTCATGCTGTCCCGCGAGGCTTCGCGACAACAACGGCGCCGGTTCGATCACCATGACGCGGCGGCGTTCCTCGACGCTCGCGTCTTCCTCCACCTTCCAGACCGGGACGAACTCGTGCACGGAATCTCCAGGCCGCTCCGCGCTCCGGACGGGCACGGGCGTGCTCGGGGGCCGCACTGACGTCTGGAGCCAGTGGCGCTCCCCCATGAAGGGATAGGCCGGCCACTCGAGCCGGCGGCCTCCTCGGATCACGTCATCGATGCCCCGGGTGCTGTCGCGCACATAGGCCGCGACGAGTTCCTGGAGCGCTCTTCTCGCGCTCGCGGCGTCTTCCGCCCGCTCCGCGGAACGGGCGAGGAGCGAGAGATCCTCGTCACGCTTCGGCCCGGTGGAGGCCGAGGGATTCGCCAGCCATGCGCGCATCGCCGCCACGAGCTCGTTCCGGGAGCTCGCGACGAAGCCCACGCGGCGCTCGAAGTGCTCCCGGCCCCTCGCGAGGGTGTGGGCGATGTCGACCAGCGCCAGCTTCTCGTCCTGGCAGCGGGCCATCGCGCGCTCCATCACACGGACGAGCGCGGCGTCGGTCCGGGCCGACAGGAGGAAGGGCAGAGGGCGGCCATCGTCGACGGAGGGCCGCACCCGCGCCGGGGCCTCTTCGAGCACCAGGTGGGCGTTGGATCCGCCCGCGCCAAACGAGCTCAGACAGGCCCGGAGGGGTGCATCACCCCACCGGCGCCACGGCTCCTCGCGGTGCACGAGGTAGAAGGGCGTGGACTCGAGCTCGAGCAGCGGGTTCTCTTCCTCCGCGTGCAACGTCGGCACGAGCGTCTCGTGCTGGAACTGGAGCAGCACCTTGGTCAGTCCCGCGATGCCCGCCGCGGACTCCAGGTGGCCGATGTTCGACTTCACCGAGCCAAGCGCGCACCGCTGGCGCTCCGCCCCCTCGAACGCCAGGGAGAGGCCCCGCACCTCGATCGGATCACCCAGGGCGGTCCCCGTTCCGTGTGCCTCGACATAGCCAATCTGCCCCGGCTCCACGTCCGCCCGTGCCAGCGCGTCGCGGATGACCTGGGCTTGTGCCGTGGGGCTCGGAACCGTGTAGTGGTTGGTCCGTCCCCCGTGGTTGAGCGAGGAGCCGCGCAGCACCCCGATGATCTGGTCACCATCCCGCATGGCGTCGGCGAGCGGCTTGAGGACGACGGCCCCGACGCCTTCTCCCGGCACGTAGCCGTTCCCACCGCGTCCGAAGCTACGGCAGAGCCCCTCGGTCGACAGGAAGTGGGCCTGCTCCAGCAGGACGTACTTGCTGGGATGCGACATCACGTTGACGCCACCGGCAAGCGCCATGCGGCACTCCCCCCGGCGCAGGGACTCGGCGGCGAGGTGGATCGCCGTCAGTGACGAGGAGCACATGGTATCGACCGCCATGCTCGGTCCCGTCAGGTTGAGCACGTAGGAGACGCGATTGGCGATGGATGCGAACGAGGAGTCGGTCGGCGTCGGGCGTTCGGTGCCCCAGGTCTCGGCGCCGACGAGCTGGTAGTGCCCGAACATCGCTCCCACGAACACACCCACCGAGCCATTGAGCCGCTCGATGGCCCGGCGGGTGATGGCCGCGTTATCCAGGGCCTCCCACGAGACCTCCAGGAACAGCCGCTCCTGGGGATCGATCCGCTCGGCCTCCCGCCCGGAGATGCCGAAGAAGCGTGCGTCGAAGCGAGCGATATCGTCGAGAAACCCCCCGCGGGCACGCCCGGTCGAGAGCTTCACGGGAGGCGAGAAGCGGCCCTCGGGCACGTCCGTGACGAGATCCCGCCCCGCGCGGAGGTTGTCGAAGAACACCGCCAGCTCGGGAGATCCTGGATAGCGGCCCGCGATGCCGATGATGGCGATGGGCATCCGTGCGTCCACCGGTCCGGGCCGCTCCTGGGACACGGCCTCGTCCACGCGCTGCTCTCGCGCTTCCGGAGCGGGCGGCGGCCGGGACGGCTCCACGAGGGCCATGGCGGCCTCGCGCCGGGTCGATACCAGGTGGACCGCGAGATCGCGCGCCGTCGTCCACTCGAAGAAGAGCGTCTTGGGGAGACGGCCGAAGTCCCTCTCGAGGTCCTCCACCATGTTGACCGCCGTGATGGAGTCCACGCCGTAGCTGTCGAAGCTCTTCTCCGCGCGCACGTCGGACGGATCGAGCCCGAGGCGGGCGACGAGCACCTCCGCGATGCGCTGCTCGACACGGGCCTGGGCCTCCGGCGCCTCGCCCGGGGCAGCGAGCGTGCTCGTGACCAGCACGGGGGCTTCGGCGCCCAGCCGTTGCAAGTACGGGCCGAACTTCGAGGCGTCTCCGTAAGCAACGGCCCACGCGCGTCCCTGTGCCCCCAGCGAGGCATGGAACAGCTCCAGCCCGGCTTCACCGGGCATGGGGAGCAGTCCGAGGCCCTGCGCCCGCGACGCGGCTCCGGTGCTCATCCGCAACCCATCTCCCTGCCATTCGGGCCAGGCCAGCGACAGGAAGTGGGTTCCCCGCGGATCTCCCGCCCGGGTCTGGATCCAACCATCGAGCAGCGCGTTCGCCATCGCGTAGGCCGTCTGTCCCAGGTGTCCGAGCACGCCGGCGAGCGACGAGAAGGCGACGAAATGCGTGAGCGCATCCGCCTGGGTGGCCTCGGCCAGGTGGAGCGCGCCCTGGAACTTCGCACCGAAGGCCAGGTCGAAGCTCGAGCGCGTGACGTTGCGGAGCAACCCATCCTGGAGCGCGGCAGCTGCGTGCACGACGATGTGGATGCCACCGAGTTCCCGGCGGATGGCCTCCGTGGTGCGCAGGACGTCCTCGCGGTCGCGGATGTCACAGGTGAAGCCCCAGAGCCGTCGCTGATCCACGAACGAGCTGTCGACATGCCGACCCACCAGGGCCACGCGCATGCCGCACCCGGCGAGCTCCTTCGCGAGGAGCCGGCCAATGGCGCCAAATCCTCCCGAGACGAGGGCAACACGCCCCTCCAGGCTGGCCCACTCCGGGGTGGGAAGCGGCGGAACCGGCTTGAGTGTGCGCACCAGCCGGCGTCCCGCGAGCTGCCGGACTTCGACGTCCCCGGTCATCAACTCCGCCAACAGCGCGGACGAGTCGGGCGTGGCCGTGATCACGGCGCGGAGCGAGCACAGGGGATGTTCGCTCTGGACCGTTCGCGAGAGCGCGCCCAGGGCCCGCTGGAGCATGGGGGCGATGGGCACATCGGGCAGGACGATGAGCACCCGGCACGTGCGCTCGCCGCCGCGCGTGAGGCGCTGCACGCGCTCGACCAGCTCGAACAACAAGTCCTGGAGGTGGGCCGCACCCGCTCCCACGCCCGACGGCCTCGGAACGGGCGGAGCGATGACGACATCGAGCGAGGGAGCCTGTCCGAGCTGCTCCTCGGCCGCGTGGGAGCCGGCGAATGGGGCGGCCACGACCCTGATGCCGTTGCACGCCCTGACGAGCATGTCCCGGCGCGTGGGCTCGTCGTCGAGCAGCAGCAGGGCCGCAGCGGCCTGGTAGGGCGGGGGGGCCGGGGCCTCGGACCAGGCATCACCGTAGAGGGCCGGGCTGGCGGCCAGTGAGGCGGTCGCGAGCTGGTCGAGCGCCTCACGCGCGGCGGCCATGGAGAGTCGTCCCTCACCCAGGTGGGTGAGGATGTCGCGGATCTGGTTCTTCATGTTCCTTCCACCGTCCTCGTGCGCCCCGGGCCTCGCGTCACCGCGAGCGCATTCAGGAGGTCTGTTGCCTTGTCGAGATCGATTGTGCCGCGCGTGAAGAGGGCGAGCACCTCTTCGGTACGCTCGGGGCCGGGCCGGGCCGGGGCCGGGGCCGCGATGTTGCGCACTCCGAGACCGTGAAGCTCGAGCACCACCGCCCCCGTGCCGTCGACGACGGTCGCGTCGAAGGAGCCGTCCGTGCGCCGCTGGGCGGTCACGGTGAGCTCGCCAGAGGCCACCGCGCCGAACACGAGGCTCTCCGCCGTGAAGGGGACGGCCGTCGAATGGCCGTCGGGCTCGAAGCCGATCAACGCCTGCAAAGTGCCGTCGAGCAGGGCGGTCCTCGGGCAGGGCGCGTCCGCCGGAACGAGAAGGGTACCGATGACGGCCGCACCTACCTTCTCCAACTTGTAGAGGACCCGGAGCGAGCCGCCATAACGGACGCGACGCCCGTCGAACCGGCGGTAGATGTCCTCCGCGCCGAGCACCCACGCCCTGGCCGGGGAGCCGTCGCGAGAGGGTGCCCTGGGCGGACGCGCCGTCGGCGGTGTGCCCGCCTCGAGGGTTCCACGCGCGAAAACCTGGCCCGCCGTGGAACGCACCTCGAGCGAGGCACTGTCGTCCGCAGTCCGGCGGATCTCGGCGACGAGACCCGTGGTGTCGGCCTCGTGGATGGGACGCAACCACGTCCAGGCACGCATGCCCACGTGTCCAGTGGCGAAGAGTCCGCCCAGGGTCTCGGTGGCGCAGGCGAGGAGCCAGGCTCCGGGCAGCGAGGGGACTCCATCCACGATGTGCTCGGTGAACAGCCGCGAGGGCGGTTGGAGTCTCACGCTCGTCTCCACCCAGTCGACCTTCGCGAGGGCCGGTCCGCAGCCTGACGCGGGGACGACGGAGAGCGGCCGCGCCGGGGGGACGAGCCAATGCTTCCTACGGGTGAATGGGTAGGTCGGCGGCAGCAGCAGCCTGAACTGGCCCCGAGGGTGGAGGCGTGAGAGATCGACGCGGCCGCCCCGCACGAAATGCGCGGCGCAGTCCTTGAGCCCGGCGTGCTCGAACGAGCCTGGGGTGAGTGCCGGTGCGTCGCGAAGGCCTCGCTCGGGCGTCACGACATCGCGCGCCGCGAAGCTCAGCAGCCGCTCGCGCAACTCCCGCATGCTGGAGACGACGAACGCCGCCCGGTAGGTGAGGGGCGTGCGGCGGGTGTTGAGCGTTCCCGCGACGTCCATCAGCTGCGACTCCTCAAGCCCCTCGAGCCAGCACCCCAGGCGGTGCGCGTGGGTGACGAGCGCCTCCTCGCTCTCCGCCGACAGGGTGATCAGCACGTGCTCCCGGGAGGACACGGACGACGAGAAGTCCGGCCTGGGAGGCTCCTCAAGGATCACGTGCGCGTTGGCCCCCCCGGCTCCGAACGAGCTGAGGCCCGCCCGGCGAGGGGCGGGCTGGCCACTCGAGAGGGGCTTCACCCACGGCGTCGGCTCTCCGGGCAGCCGGAAGGGCGTCTCCTCGAGCTTCAGGTGGGGATTGGGCGGGTGGGCACGCAGGGTGGGCGCGATCTCCTCGTGCTCCAACTGCAGCAGGACCTTGAGCAGCCCCGCGAGCCCGGCGGCGGACTCGAGGTGGCCCACGTTGCTCTTGAGCGAACCCAGCCAACACGGACCCTGCTTGCGCGCGTACCCGAGCGCCAGTCCTCGCAGCTCGATGGGATCGCCCAGCTCCGTTCCCGTGCCATGTGCCTCGACGTAGCCGATCGTCTCGGGATCCACCGAGGCGCGCGCGAGCGCTTCGGCGATGACCTTGCCCTGCGCGGTGGGGTTGGGCACGGAGTAGCCACTCGTCTTGCCCCCCGCGTTGATGGCCGTGCCGCGGATCGTCGCGAGGATGCGATCTCCCGCGGCCAGGGCGTCCCGGAGGGGTTTGAGGACGGTGACCACGACGCCCTCTCCATCGACGAATCCGTCCGCGCCCTGTCCGAAGGGACGCGAGGTGCCTGATGGCGAGAGCATCCGCATCGAGCACAGCCGCGAGAGCTGCCGCGGGTGGATGATCAGGTTGACGCCTCCGACCACGGCCATCTCGCACTCGCCCCGGCGCAGGCTCTCACACGCCAGGTGCAGCGCGGTGAGCGACGAGGAGCACGCGGTGTCGACGGCGAGGCTGGGGCCGCGCGCGTCCAGGAAGTACGAGAGCCGGTTGGCGATCGACCAGTGCGCGGAGTCCGCGTTGTTCGGCTGGCCCTGGAGGGCGTGCTCTGCTCCCAACCACCCGTAGCCGTGGTTCATGACGCCCACGAACACGCCCACCCGTCCGTCAGCGGCGGCGATGGCGCCTCGCGTCACCCCCGCGCGCTCGAGCGCCTCCCAGGACACCTCGAGGAACAATCGCTCCTGGGGATCGATGATGGCCGCCTCGGCGGGCGGAATCTGGAAGAAGAGCGCATCGAAGCTCGAGATGTCCTCGAGGAACCCCGCGCGGTTCACGTACCGGTGGCCGGGTGTACGTCCCGAGGGATCCATCCCTTCCGTGGGAGACCACCGCGAGCTGGGTGCCTCGCTCACGAGATCGTGCCCTTCTCGCAGATGCGCCCAGAGCTCCTCCGGCGTCGATGAGCCCGGCAGCCGGCAGGCCACCCCGACGATGGCGATCTCCAGCGGTTGGGAGCCCGGATGCTCGGTGGCCGGTTGCCCGGAGGCAACCCGTACCGCCACTGCCTCCTCACGTGCCGCCGGTGCCTCCGCGTGGGCGGACGGCGGCGGGGGTTGCGGTTCCGGCTTCGGCTCCTCGGAGACGAGCCGTGCCAGTGCCTCCGGCAGGGGCCGCTCCAGCGCCAGATGGGCGGCGAGTCTGCCGAGCGTGTTGTGCTCGAAGAGGAGCGTCGAGGGGAGCTCTCCGAAGATCCGCCGCAGGGGACGGAGGATCTCGATGGAGAGGAGCGAGTCGATCCCGTAGGCATCGAACGTCGTCTCGGTATCGAACGCATCGGCCGCGAGGTCGAGGGACTCGCCCAGGACGGAGCGCAGGTGCGCCGTCACACGCTGGACCGCGCGGCCGGGGTCCTGTGGGGCGGAGGCCCGGGTCTGCCCGGCCTCTGGGGACGCCGTGGCGAGGGTCCTCGCGAGGCTGAGCACGGGGGACTCGTTCACGGAGAGCTCCGCTCGCGCTGCCACGAAGATCTGACTTCCTCCGAGCGGGGTGGCGAGCACCCGACGCGCGTCCGCGAAGCCACTCGTCCCCAGCAGCGAGAGCCACGCCTCCTCGTCGAGGAGGGGAGAGGCCGGAGAGCGGGCGGCATCGCTCGGCCACCACCCATCCGTGAGCCCGAAGACGGCGGTGAGGAACAGGCGCGGCGAGACGGCCTCCCCCAGCACCAGCCGGCCTTCGCGGCCCAGTAGGGCCCGGGCCCGGAGCAGCGAGCGGCGGACATCGGTGGTGGCGTGGAGGACGTTGGTGGCCAGCACCAGGTCCTGCTCGCCCGGAGTGAGCGCCGGATCCACGGGCTCCTGGTTGAGGTCGAGCCTCGCGAAGCTCATGGGCGCGGGCGTGTTCGCGAAGGCCCGCTCCGCGCGCTGCAGGAACGCCTTGGAGACGTCGGTGAACGTGTAGCGGGCCTGGATGCCGGCCCGCTCGATCGCCGCGAGCACGACGCGGGCGGTGGCCCCCGTGCCCGCTCCCAGCTCGAGGATCCGGACCGGATGGGCATGGCCCCGCGCCAGTTTCACCACCTCGGCCGCGAGCCGCTCGTTCAATGCATCGGCGGCCGGGTTGCCCCCGTAGACGCCCTCGAGCAGCCGGGCCGAGCCCTCGGGGAAGAGCACGCTCAGCGCATCGCGCTCGCCCGCGAGCACCGCGGGGAACGCGTCCGCGACACGCTCGACGAGTTCCACGTGGGGCGAGAGCCAGGGCCAGCGCGCGCGCAGATCCGTGGCACGGAGGGACGGCACGGCGCCGGCCGCGGTCCGCAACCGGGGCGCCAGCGCCTCGGCGAGCCGTTGGTGCCGGGAGACGACGGGACGAAGCCAGCCCGTCCCGTTCCACATGCCCGCCGCCACGAGCCGCTCGACGAGCAGCGCTCCACAGAGCGCGTCCAGCGCATCGAACGGCTCCGCGAAGTCATCGGACGAGGCCGGCGGCTCCGCCGTGGAGGGCGCCCCCAGGTGGAAGCCCAGGCGCCGCGCCGCGTCGCTCGTGAGGCGCATCGCGAGCACATGGGCGTGCGGGCCGTCGGCGATCCGCTCAAGGGTGGCGAATCCTTCCTCGGGCTCGATCGACAGGATTCCACGCCGCGCGAGCCGCTCACGAATCTCGGGTTGGGCGACGATGCCCACGCCCCCCCAGTACCCCCAACCCACGGACAGCACCCGGCGCTGGGGCGTGTTGGCGCGCTGGGCTACTCCATCCTTGAAGGCACACCCCGCCGCGTAGTTGGCCTGCCCCGCGTCTGCGAGCACGCCCTGTGCTCCGGAGAAGAGCAACACCGTGTGCACGGGCTCCCGCGCGAGCGCTCCCAGGAGGTTCACGGTCCCGAGTGTCTTGGGCTCCAGGGCCTCGCGGAACGCGGTCTCGTCGAGGTTGGCGAGCGTGCGATCCCTCAGCACGAGCGCCGCGTGCACGGCCCCGTGGATTGCTCCGAACCGGGCGCGGATCTTCCCGAGCGCGTCGTCGAGCGATGCCCGGCGCGTCACGTCGGCGCGCACGTGCAGGGTCATCGTCTCCGTGGCGTCGATCTCGCGCAGCCGGGCCCGGACGGAGGCGGAAGGCTCGTTCCGGGAGAGGAGCGCGACGCGCACCCCCGCGCGAACGAGCCGCTGGGTGAGCTCAAGCCCGAGTCCGCCCGTTCCTCCCACCACAACGACCACCTCACCCGCGATGAACGGGGCACGGGACGCGGTGGGGAGCGTCCGCTCCACGATGCGCCGCGACAGCCGCTTCCCGTCCAGCAGCAGGGCCGGGGTCCCCTCGGGATGGGCGGGCTCCGCCACGAGTGCCCGGGCCACGTTTCCGGCCTCCGACGCCCAGGGGGACGGCACGACGTCGACGATGCTGACGCGGTAGGTGGGGTGCTCCTTCGCGAGTGTCTGCCCCAGCGCCACGACGGAACAGGCCGCCGGACGCACGAGGGTCCCTGGCGTGGCGGCGTGCGCTCCGGTCACCGGGACGAAGACTCGCAGCGCGCGATCGCGGTGGCCGTAGCGGTGGAGGCTCTTGAGGAGCCGGAAGAGCGCGAGCGGTCCCCGCTCCTGCTCGAGCCGGGTGGTGTCCTCACGCAGCTCGGCACCCTCTGGATCGTAGCCCCCCAGGAAGACGAGGGTGTCGAGCGCTGGGGTCTGGAGCACCGCGGTATCGAGGGAAACGGGATCGGTCTCCGTGACCTCGACGATCGTCGAGGAGGACCATTCGCGCCGGAGCGCGGCCACGAGCGCGGGGGTCCTCCCCGTGTGGGCGATGAGGGCGCAGCCGGGCGTGGTGCGTTCCGCGGGCGTGGAGACGTCCGCCGGGGACTCGGCGAAGGTGGTCACGAAGGTCGACATCCGGACCGGACGCTCCGCCCGGAACGAGACGCCCCGCAGCAGGATGCGCGCCGTGCCATCGGGCAGCGTCAGCGCGACATCGAATCCGGTGGCCGAGCGCTTCCGGGCGATCGCGCGCATCTGCGGCTGCACGGGACCCAGGAAGGAGACCCGGTCCACCGAGAACGGCACGAGCGGCTGCTCATCCCCGAAGACCATGAGCGACTGCAGGGCTCCATCCAGGAGCCCCGCGAGCTGGTCGAGCGGTGTGGCCGCCCCCGATTCGAGCTCCGTGACGGCCACGTCCTCGCCGAACGAGATGCGCGAGATGGTGCGGAACGTCGGGCCATACTCGAAACCCCAGCGCGCGAACCGCTCGTAGACCTCGGCGGCCCCCAGGCTCCGTACGAGGAGGCCCGGGGGAGGCATTGCCTCAACGGTGTCCGGGCCGCCCGGAGCCACCTGCCGCGCTTCGAAGAACGTTCCCTCCGCGGTCCGTCCGACGAGGACTCCCTCGCGGCTCCTCTCGAACTCGAGGCGCAGGGGCTGATCGATGAGGACCGGCCGCATGAACACGGCCTCCGAGAGCCGCGCGGGCCCGGTCTGATGGGTCATCCACCAGGCCAGCGAGAACACGCCCGGCAGACGGTTGCGCGCCTGGATGCGGTGATCCCGCACGATCACCGCCTGGGGCGTAAGGGGGCAGCTCGCCAGCTCGCCCATGGCGCTGTCCTGTCCGGTGCCCCTCGGGCCGTCTGGCGGGGGCTCGTGGGGGGCCGTGATCCACGCCGTGGTCGGCTCGAAGGCATACGGTGGGAGCGGGATGCGCTCTCCACGCGTGTCCGCGAAGAGCGCGCGGACGTCGAGCTCCGTGCCCCGGCTCCAGAGTTCTCCGAGCCGCTCGAGCATGACCCGGCGCGCCACGCCATCCGCCTCCCGCCGCACGGCATCGACGAGGGTGGTGGCGGAGAGTTGTCCCGTGGCTGGCTCCCGGCTCTGCGGCGGTGGCGTGAAGCCCTTGAGCTGGGCGTGGAGCTCTTCCAGACTGCCGGCGACGAAGGCCGCCCGGCAGGCGTGATGGTCCCGTCCCTGGGCCAGGGTGAAGGCGATGTCCCGCAGACGCGCGTCGGGATGCTGCTCGATCCAACGGGCGATCCGCCCGGCGTACCGCGCGAGCGCCTGAGGGGTCTTCTGGGACAGGAGCACGAGCGACGCGCGCGCGGGCGTGTCCTCTTCGGGGCGCCGGGCGGGGGCCTCCTCGAGGAGGACGTGCGCGTTGACGCCGCCAAAGCCGAAGGAGCTCACTCCCGCACGCCTGGGCAGCTCGACTCCACCCGCATCGCGAGAGGCCTTCCACTCCTCCGTCGTGCGCTGGATGTAGAAGGGGGAGGTGTCCAGCTGAAGGTAGGGATTGAGCTCGTCCGCGTGAATCGTCCTGGGCAGGACGCGCCGCTCGAGCGCCTTCACCATCTTGAGGATCCCCGCCATGCCGGCCGCGGGCTCCAGGTGACCGAGGTTGCTCTTCACCGAGCCGATGCCACAGGTCTTCTCTCCCTCGGCCCAGCGTCCCAACTCCGAGAAGGCCAGCTTGAGCCCCTCGACCTCCACGGGATCACCCAGCTCGGTTCCCGTGCCATGCGCTTCGATATAGCCGATGGACCGGGGATCGATGTTCGCGCGGCGCATGGCGGACTGGATGAGCTGTGCCTGTGCCCGGGGGTTGGGCGCGGTGAGCGCGGAAGCGCGCCCGCCGTGATTGACCGCCGTCGCGCGAACGACCGCGCGAATGGCGTCGCGCTCCCGTAGCGCCCGCTCCAGGGTCTTCAGCACGAGGACCGCGGCCCCTTCTCCCTTCACGTACCCGTTGGCCCCCTTCGCGAACGCCTTGCACCGGCCGTCCGGAGACAGGATGCCCATCTGGGCCGTCGCGGTGAACGTCCGGGGATCCAGCATGAGGGAGGCGGCCCCCACGAGCGCCACGTCACACTCGCCATTCTGGAGGGCGAGGCTGGCGCGGTGCAGCGCCACGAGCGAGCTCGAGCAGGCCGTGTCGATGGTCTCGCTCGGTCCGTGGAGATCGAACATGAACGAGATGCGGTTGGCCCCCATGGTGTGGGCATTGCCCGTGGTGCGGTACGGGTGCATGACGTCCAGCAGCCGTCGCTCGTATTCATGGAACTGCAGCCCCATGAAGACGCCCGTGGACGTGCCCGCGAGACTCGAGGGCGCGTAGCCCGCGTCCTCGAGCGCCTCGTAGGCCAGCTCGAGCAGCCAGCGCTGCTGCGGATCCATGAGCTCCGCCTCTCGGCGGGACAGTTTGAAGAAGGCGAAGTCGAACCGGTCGATGCCGTCGACGAAACCGCCCCAGCGCGACACCTCGGCGTCGGTTCCCCGCTGCACGGCGGGCAGGGGCCAGCGCTCCGGAGGAATCTCCCGGATCAGATCATCCCCGTTCGCGATGTGGTTGAAGAAGGCATCCAGATCGCTCGAGCCCGGGAACCGTCCCGCGTAGCCGACGATCGCCAGTGCCCCCGGCGCGCCGGGTCCGCTCGTCGGCCGCTCGTCTCGTGGCGCCACGGCCTCGATGCGCGGGGGGGGCGCGGCCGGCCGGGTCACGAGCCCCTTGTCGAGCAGGTGCTGCGCCACCGCTTCGGCGGTGGTGTGCGTGTAGAAGAGGCTGGGCACCGTCTCCACCGAGAAGTGCTGGTTGAGCCGGTCCGAAAGCGCCTTCATCGACACCGAGTCGAAGCCGAGTTCTCCGAACGTCGTGTCCCGTGTGATGTCCTCGGGGCGGATCTTCTGGATCTCGCTGATGAAGCGGCGCAGCACTCCCGCGACCTCCTCCTTCTCGTCAGGCGCCCGGGGAGCCGAGCTGGCGGTGGGGACGGCGGAGCGCTCGGCGGATGCGAAGGGGTTGTCGAGCGCGCGGGCGATCTCCTCCGCGCGTCCCACCGCGACGACGAAGCGCGACGACGTCGTCCCGCGGATGGCCGCACCCAACACGGCGACCGCGGCCTCGTCTTCGAGGAGCCCGAGCCCGAACGTCTCCATCAGCCAGTCGCGGTATCCCGCCGCGGAGCCATTGACGCGCTCCACGTCACGGCGGAAGAGGGGCCAGCCGATGGCCACTGAGCGTCCCCGGCGGTTTCCGCGCTCGACCTCCGCGGCGCGCGTCTCCACGAAGGCCTCGAGCGCGGCATTGGCGGCGGCGTAATCCGTCTGCCCCGCGAAGGGCAGGCTCGCCGCGATGGAGGAGAAGCACAGGAAGTACTCGAGCGGTTCGTTCCGGGTCGCGTGATCCAGCGTCTCCGCGCCAGCCAGCTTGGGCCGGAGCGCCCGGGCCCAGCTCTCCGGGGTCTTGGTCTCGAAGAGACCGTCATCCCGCCCGCCCGCCAGGTGCAGCACGCCACGCGGGATGCCAAACCGGGCCCTGGCCTCTTCCAGCGCGGAGCTCACCCCCGCGAGGTCGGAGACATCCACGGCGCGGTACAGCACGTGCTCCCGGGGCAGCTCCTCCAACTCCCGGGACACCTTGTCCGGCGAGGAGCGCCCGAGCACCAGCAGGGACTGGCCGTCCGCGAGCACCTGCTTCGCGAAGAGGCGGCCCAGGCGGCCCAATCCCCCTGACATCACGACGAACCCGCCGGAGGTAGTGGCTGGCTCCACCTTCGTGAGATCGAACGGTTTCCATTCGCGCCGCGAGGCCGCTCCGCCGGTGCGCCGCACGAGCACCGTCTGGGGCCGAGGCAGCGAGAGCTCGTGCAGCACGTACCCGGCCGTCGCATCGCTGGCGGGGCTGTCGTCCCACAGGACGCGCACGTCGGTGGTGGGACGCTCCCGGCGAATCACGGCCGCGAACGCGCCGAGTGCCTCGGCCATCACGTTCGAGAGCGCTCCCCGCACGACGAGCAACCACGTCATCCCGGAGCGGGGCGCCCGGGCGAGCCGCTCATGGAGCCGCGGGAGTGCCTCGAGCACCGAGGGGGTCGAGACCTCGAGCACCGAGGCCCCCGGGCCTTCACCACGCTGGAGGTTGGCGCCCCGGCGCACGAGGGCCTCCCGCAGCTCCGGCGAGCCCTCGAATTGAAGGGGCCCTCGCGCTTCTCCGGGTTTGCGCTCGTCCTGGCTCCAGGCCGGCGCGAACGCATGGATTCCCTCGAGCCGGGAGCGCTTGGGAGGCACGCGCGGCGTCCCCGGTCCCGTGGGCCTCGGCAGGCCCACGCGGTCCTTGCGGAACGGGTAGGTGGGCAGGGAGGTGAGCCGCGCCTCTGGTGTGAGGGAGGTGAGTTGGACGGACTCTCCCCGGACGAACGCGTCCGCGAACGCGTCCAACCCATCGTTCTCGCCGCGGCCCGCGCGGGCGCGTGCCGAGGGTTCCCTGAGCCAGGCGCCGAGGGAGTCGCGCAGGCCGGCCATGCTGCGCGCCACAAACGCGGCCCGGTGTCCGAACACTTCGCGGCCGCGCGCGAGCGTGAACGCCACGTCGTCGAGCCGCTCCTCCGCCCCCTCTCCGCCGAGGAATTCCCGCAGCGCCTGGACCTTGAGCTCCAGCGCCGCCGGGGTCTTCGCCGAGAGCGCGATGACGCGAGGCGCCCCGGTTTCCGGAGTCCTGCGAGGAGACGGGGGGGCCTCCTCGAGAACCACGTGGGCGTTGGAGCCACCCGCCCCGAAGGAGCTGATGCCGGCGACGCGTCGGTCTCCCACGGGTTGCCACGGCGCCAGCTCGCGTTGGACCACGAGCCGCTGGCCGAAGTCGATGTGCGGGTTGAGCTCGTCCGTGTGTAACGTGGGAACGAGCAGGCCATGGCGCATCTGCAGCAGCACCTTGGTGATCGCCGCCACTCCCGCGGCCGACTCGAGGTGGCCGATGTTCGATTTGACCGACCCGATGGGCAGCAACGGACCCGGGCCGAGGGCCTTGAGCAGTCCGCGCACCTCGATGGGATCGCCCAACTCGGTCCCCGTGCCGTGGGCCTCGATGTAGCTCAACATCGAGGCATTCCCCGCGCGCTCCCATGCGGACCGGATGACGTCCGCTTGCGCATTTGGGCTCGGAACGGTGTAGGCCTGCACCCGTCCACCGTGGTTGATGGCCGAGGCGCGCACGATGCCGTGGATACGATCCCCGTCCTCCTGCGCCCGCGACAGCGGCTTGAGCACGAGGACTCCGACTCCCTCGCCGGGAACGTAGCCGCTTCCTCCCAGGCCGAAGCTCCGGCAGCGGCCGTCCTTCGACAAGAACCGTCCTCGTGCCAGCAGGAGGTACTTGTTCGGGTGGGACATGATGTTCACGCCCCCGGCGAGCGCGACGTCACTCTCCCCGCGCCGCAGGCTCTCGCAGGCGAGGTGGAGCGCGCTCAACGAGGACGAGCACATGGTGTCGACCGCCAGGCTGGGGCCGTGGAAGTCGAACAGGAACGAGGTGCGGTTCGCGATCGACGCGAAGGACGACTCCAGGGCCACGGGGTTGCCCCGCCAGGTTTCGTCGATGCCGTGGAGCTGGTATGGCCCGTACATCACGCCGACGAAGCAGCCCACCTTCTTGCCCCGCAGCAGCGGAGGCGGCAGGGCGGCGTCCTCGAGCGACTCGTACGCCACCTCCAGGAACTGCCGCTCTTGCGGATCGATGAACTCGGCCTCCCGGGGCGAGATGCTGAAGAAGAGCGCGTCGAAGGCATCATGCCCGTCGAGGAATCCGCCCCACTTCCCGTACGTCTTCCCGGGCTTGCCCGACTCCAGATCGTAGTACTCGTCGTGGTTCCAACGCTCACGCGGGACCTCGCGGATGGAATCGCGGCGTCCGACGAGGTTCTTCCAGTAGGTCCGCAGGTCCGGCGCGTCGGGGTAGCGGCCCGCGACGCCGATGATGGCGATGGGTTCATCCGAGGACTCCGGCCGCGTCTTCGCCGGCGCGGGGCGCACCGGCGCCACGGCCGCCCTCTCACCCGGTGTCTCGCTGGGGGTGGAGGGCGGGGGCGCCGCGACCGTCTCTGCGGAGGACGCCTTCATCCACGTGGACACAGCGGCGGCGTGCTCCTCGCTCAGGTGGCGCGCGAGCCGCGCGACGGTGTCGAACTCGTACAGGAGCGTCCGCGGCATCCGGCCGAGGGTGCGTTCCAGCTCCTCCGTGACCTCCATCACGACGAGCGATTCGATGCCCAGGTCCTGGAAGCTGGTGTCCACCCCCAGGCGTTGCTCATCCACTCGAGTGTGCCGGGCGATGATCCGGGTCAGGTGCCGTTCGAGCGCCGGGAGCTGACTCTCGGTGGGCTTGGCGGCAACGGGTGCCGGAGTGACGGTGGGCGGCTGCTCGGCGGGGCGCTCGGGTCCTCCCGTGCGAAGCTTCTGGAGGATGATGTGCGAGGTCGGGCCGCCGGCACTCCGCTCAAGCACGTCGAGCGCCTCCTGGGGTTCGAGCGGGACGACGCCACGCAGTTGCGACAGACGCGCGACCTGGGCAGGGGACGCGAGGCTGGAGCCCGCCCAGAGCGGCCACTCTACGGCGAGCGTTGTCCCCCTCCGATGCCCCGCGCGCCTGGCTTCGTCGCGGCGCGCGCAAAGCTCCACGAGGGCCGAGTTCGCGGCCCCGTAGATACTTTGGCCGACGTTGCCCTCGCTCGCCGTGACGGATGAGCACACGAGGAAGAGGTCGATCGGATCCGTGGCCGTCGCCTCATCCAGATGGATGAAGCCGGTGACTTTGGGCTCCCACACACGCCGGGCCCGGTCGGGCTCCGTGTGGAGGACGAGCGCGTCGTCGACGATGCCCGCGGCGTGCACCACCCCGCGAACCGGTCCCAGGCGGCGGGCTTCTGCCACGGCGCGCTCGACATCGGCGCGCGACGTGACATCTGCCCGCTGGTACTCCACCCGGCCTCCCGAGGAGCGTAGCGCCTCGAGCGCACGATGGACCTTCTCGCCGGGCTCGGACCGGCCCAGGAGTACCACCTGTGCACCGCGCGTGGCCGCAAGCCAGCCCGCGAGGATTCCTCCCACGTGACCCACGCCCCCTGTCACGAGGTAGACGCCGCCCTGGGGCGGCGGCGTGGAGCGCTTGGAGAGGGGCAGCTCCACGGCCACCCGCTCCGCCGTGTTCATCGCCGTGACGCGCACCTCGTGGAGCGAAGCGGGTCCCAGCGAGAGCTCGTCGGCCACCAGCTTCTCGAGTTCGCATGAGGCATCGGCCTCGAGGGCCCGGACCTCGAACCCGGGATGCTCCAGGGCCAGCGAGCGGGCGAAACCTCCCGCCGCAGCCCGGACCGTCGGGTCATCCACCAGCGTCAGGATCAATGCACGCCGGACACCCTCGCGAACGAGTTCCCGCACGAGCGAGAGCAGCCGTGTGACGACATGGAAGGTATCGCCGTGGGTTCTCAGGCGGCCGTCCACCAAGAGGGAGACCGTCTTCAGCGTGCCAGCACCGGACGGGCCTTCCGCGAAGGCCTGGAGCAACCGCGCTTGGTCCGTGGCGGGAAAGCCGTGCACCCGGAGCGACGTCGCGTTCGGGGGATACGCGGGCACGCGGTGGCGGGCCGTCCACTCATGGGTTGACGTGGACAACCGGCCCGGTGGTCCCTTCGCGTCACCTCGCTCAAGGGTGCGCACCGAGTAGCCAGAGATTTCGACGACGGCCTCGCCCTTGTCGTTGACGATGGCGAGGTCGAACTTCGCGAAGCTTCCGTTGTCCACCCGCCGCTGCGCGATGACGAAGCCCAGCCCGGTCAGCTTGCGGTGGATGCCGAGCCGCTCGACCCCCACGGGGATGCGCATGAGCTCGCTGGAGCCGAGCAGGGAGGCGGCCTGCCAAGCCCCGTCCAGCAGCAGGGGATCAATCCATGCCTGGTCGCCTGGTACTTGGGGGACGAGCGCTCCGAGGACGGCGTTCTGATGGATGAACGCGCGCTGCAGCGTGGCGAACGCGGGCCCATAGGAGAAGCCCTGCGCCCGGAAGCGTGCGTCGAGTTGCTGTCGCGCGAGGGTGAGCGGGGCGTTGGAGCGCAGCGTCTCGAGTTCCTCCCGCCGGGCCCTGGGCGTGGCCCGCTCCTTCGACAGCTTGGCGCGGACGAGCACGTTGCCCTCCGAGGATGCCCACGCCTCCACCGGCTGATCGTTCCCCGTCAGCTCGACGTCGATGCGCCGGGACGGCTCGGAGAAGGTGAGGGGGGCGACGAAGTGGAGGTCCTCGATCACCGAGGGATCGAAGCCGCGTTGCTCGCGCACGACCCGGCAGAGCAGTTCCACCAGGAAGGCTCCCGCGACGACCGGTCTGCCCTCGAGCAGGTGTTCGCTCGCGGCGACGTCCTCCGCGCGGAGGGTGACGGAGACGAAGTCGTGCTTCGTCACATTCGCCGGAGTGGTGGGCTCGGGCGTGGAGGCGCGGAGGATGAAGGCCGCCGGCCAGTACCGCTCCCGCGCCAGGACGGTGCCGGGCAGGGACACCATCGCGCCGGCGAGCCGGTCGTGCACGGCCTCGAGGTCGACGTCTTCCCCACGAAGGAAGGCCGCGGCATGGCCCGCCCAGAGGGCGTCATCACCGGGGGCCGCGGGAGCGGCGGCGCTGCGCCGCGCCGGGTGCTCACTGCTGGAGAGGACTGCCTCGAAGGCGGCCCGGAGCTCGGCGACATCGCGCGCCATGAACGCCGCGCGCGTGGAGAAGGCATCGCGGCCCACGTTCAATGTGCGCGAGACATCGGCGATGTCCAGCCGGGGATTCCGCTCGATGTGCGCGGAGAGGGCGCGCAGCAGGTGCTCTAGCTGGTGCGCGGAGGGGGCCGACACGAGGACCAGCCACCGGTCAGGACGCAGCGTGGGCCGCACATTCGCGGGAGGAGCCTCCTCGACGATGAGGTGGGCATTGGCACCTCCGGCGCCGAACGAACTCACGCCGGCGCGGAGCGGAACCCCGGCTTGGGGACGCATCCACTCGGTCGGCTCCTGGACGACGAAGAAGGACGAGTGCTCGAAGTCGATCTGCGGGTTGGGCGGCGTTGCGTGCAGCGACGGTGCGAGCGTGCGGTGCCGCAGCTGTTGCAGCACCTTGATCAGGCTGGACACGCCCGCCGCCGACTCGAGGTGGCCGATGTTGCTCTTCACCGAGCCTACCGGGCAGCGAGACACGGCGCCCTGGAAGGCCAGCTCCAGGCCGCGAATCTCGATGGGGTCTCCCAGGTGGGTGCCCGTTCCGTGCGCTTCGATGTACGAGATGGTCGACGGCTCGATGCCGGCGTGCTCGAAGGCCCGGCGCACCACGTCTGCTTGCGCTCCGGGGCTCGGGACCATGAAGCCGCCCGTCTTGCCTCCGGCGTTGAGCGCCGAGCCGAGGATGACGCCCTCGATGCGGTCTCCATCCCGGAGGGCCTCATCCAGGGGCCGCAGCAGTACGGCGGCCACGCCCTCTCCGTCGACGAAGCCATCGGCGTTCGCGCCGAAGGCCTTGCAGCGCTCGTCCCCGGCGAGCATGCGCAGCTCGCTGAGCCGCTGGTACTGCCGCGGATGGAGGATGAGGTTCACTCCGCCCGCGATCGCCGCTCGGCACTCGCCCCGGCGGATGGCCTCACACGCCAGGTGGATGGCCGTCAGCGAGGACGAGCACGCCGTATCCACCGCGAGGCTGGGGCCCTTCAGGTCGAGCGCGAAGCTGACCCGGTTGGCCACGGACCAGAAGTTCGAATCCGCCCGGGTGTAGTGGCCCTGGGCCGTGGCCTCCGCAGCATACCAACTGTACATGCCGTTCATGACGCCGACGAAGACGCCCACGTCGTGTGCGAGGCGCTTGAGCCGGCGGCGGCCGTACCCGGCGTTCTCGAGCGCTCCATACGCCGTCTCAAGGAACAGCCGCTCCTGGGGGTCCGCCAGCTCCGCGTCCCTCGGGGTCATCTGGAAGAAGTACGTGTCGAACCGATCGACGTCCGAGAGGAAGCCTCCCCATCGGGAGCGTGTCGTCCCGGGCGTCTTGCTGGAGGGCGCGAAGATGCGGCCGTGATCCCACCGCTCCGCCGGCACCTCGGTGATGGAGGAGCGGCCCGCGAGCAGGTTCTCCCAGAAGGTCTCCACGTCATCCGCGCCGGGGAAGCGGCCCGCTAGGCCCACGATGGCGATCGGCATGCGGGCCCCTGCACGCCGGACCTCGACGACGGCCGGTGCGGGCTGCGGCATCGTGGGTGGTACCGGGGCGGCGAGGGCCACGGGAGGGGGAGGGAGGGCCACCGGGGCGGGTATCGCCACCGGGGCCGGAGCCTGGAGCGCCACCAGGGCCTGGTGGGGCCGGGTTCGCGCGAAGTGCTCCGTGAGGCGCGAGGAGAACGAGCTCACGAAGAACTCGGCCAGGCGCCGGGGGGTGGTGTGCTCGAAGAGCAGGGTCGCCGGCAGCTTCCCCACGACGCGGCCCAGCGGCGCGAGGATGGCTTGACTGATGAGCGAGTCCACCCCGAGCGCCTCGAACTGCTCGTCCTCGGCGCCCCTGGCGATGGGCTGCTCGAGCACCTCGCCGAGCGTGGCGGAGATCCAGGCGATTGTCTCCGCAGTGAGATCCCTCGGCTCCGCGGGCTGCTCCGTGAGGAGTGGCTCGGGGGCGCGGGCGGCCTTCGTCACGGGCCAGATCGCGGAGATGACGTGATGCGAGCCCGCCTCGCCCGGAGCCGAGAGCGCACGCATGCCCTCGAATCCGAGCTCCCCAAGCAGCAGCGTCCACGTGCTTGCATCGACGAGCGGGGAGTGGGGGATGCGCAGCTCCGGATCCCGGTAGAGCCACCACCCCTTGGTGATTCCGAAGGTCAGGGTCGTGAACGCCTGCCTGCGCGTCACCTCGTTGGCGAGGAAGAGCCCGCCGGGTCGCAGCATCGAGGCGGCCTGGGCGAGCGTGCGGCGCATGTCCCGGGTCGCGTGCAGCGCGTTGGTGGCGAAGACGATGTCGTACGACTCCCGCGAGAAGCCCTGGGAGGCCGGATCCGCCTCGATGTCTAGCGTGCGGAAGGACACGAAGGAGTAGCGCGCGCCGAAGGAGTTGCGCGCCCGCTTCGTGAACGCGGCGGAGATATCGGTGAAGGTGTACTCCACCTTCGCCACCAGGGTCGCCAGGCGCTCGATGAGCGCGCGGCTCGTTCCCCCGGTGCCACCGCCGATCTCGAGAATGGAGATGGGCCTGTTGGCCTCCAGGACGAACCGCTCGACGTCGGCGATCAGCAGAGCATTGTAGTGCTCGGCGAGCGGGTGGCCCCGGTAGATGCCCTCCACGAGTTCGACCGAGCCATTGGGGAACATGACGCTCACGGGATCCGTGCTCCCCGTGAGGATTCCCTCCAGGGCTTCCAGGCAGGCCTTGCCGAGCCGCACATGCGGAGCGAGGGCGGGAATGCGCTCCACCAGTTCGTCCAGGGCCGTCAGGACATGCGGATCGGGCTCGGCGCCGCGGTCGACGTAGCCCGTGTCTTCCTTGACGAGGAACCCCGCGCTCATGAGCTCGAACACGAGCGCCTCGAACAGACGCCGTTGCTCCTTGATGACGCGTGAGCCATCGGCCCGGTGACCCTTGCGCAGGAAGGCCCCGCGCCGCAGGGTGGCGAAGACCGCCTCGCGCACGAGGGACTCGAGCTTCTCGAAGCCGTGGGCGAAGGACTCGAGCGCCGACTCGCGGTTGCCGACGGAGTGGCCCACGCGCGCCAGGCCCCGTTCGGAGAGCCGGGCGGCGAGCACCTGCGTCTCCTGGCCCGCGAGGACCCGGGACCACACGGCGGGGGCCTCGTGTGACGTCAGCGGCAGGACGCCCAGCCCCTCGAGGCGCCGGCGCGTCGTGTCGTCGGCGACGATGCCCACGTCCCCGAAATAACCCCAGTTGAAGACGCGCACCCGGGTCGACTTCCAGCGGTGGCGCAGGCGGCGCGCGAAGTCATCCACGAAGGTGGATGCGGCCGCGTAGTTGGCCTGGCCCGGAACCGCGACGAAGGACTGTGCCGACGAGAAGACGGTGAAGAACTCCGGAGAGTCCTGCTCCACGGCGGCGGCGAGGTTCATCAACCCGGCCACCTTGGGGGCCACGACGTCGTCGAAGTCGGACTCCGTCATCCGCAGCAGCGCGCGGTCGCGGAGGACGATCGCCGCGTGCACGACGCCATCGATGCGGCCATACGTCCGCCGCACGGAGTCGATCGCTTGCCGGATCGACGCCGCCTTCACGAGGTCGGCGCTCTCGTAGAGCACCTCCACGCCTCGTGCCCGCAGCGCCTCGAGATCCGCCGCCACCTCGCGCTCCTCGCGGCGGCCGATGAGCGCGATCTTGGCGCCCCGGGTGCCGAACGCCTCGGCGAAGCGGCGACCGAGCCCTCCCGCGCCTCCCGCCAGCACGATGACGGAGCCGGGCCGTACGGTAAGCGGGGCCTGGGGCACCTCGATGACGTCGAGGCGAGGCACGAGTTCGCGCTCACCGCGGAGGAAGAGCAGCGGTTCGTCGACGCGGGAGGACAGCGCGCCCCGCAGTGTCGCCTCATCCGCCGTGTCGAGCGCCACCACGGCCAAGCGCCAGGATGGGAACTCATGGCGCAGCACCCGCACGAAGCCGGTCAGATCCGCGCCCGTGGTCGTGCCGAGGCCCGTCTCGTCGCGCGTGAGTTCCCGCACGAGGATCCGCATTTCCAGGGCCTCGTGGTTGCGGCCGTAGCGCACCAGGGACTTGACCAGGTGCAACAAGAGCCGCGAGCTCCAGGCGAGCGTGGGCTCGGGCGTGTCCCGCTCGTCCAGCCCAAGGGCCGTGGCGATGCAGAGCCGGTCGAAGCTCGGGTGTTGCAGGACGAGGGAGTCCAGGTCGACGGCGCCCGGCACGTCCAGCTCGATGAGGGTCGCCGCTGGGGCCGCTTGACGGAGCGCCTGGACGAGCTCGCGGTCCTGCCGACGGACGATCACCAGCAGGTTCCCGTCGCTGCCCTCGGGGCGTTTGAGCCATGGGCGCTCCATGGCCCTCACCACGTACAGGGGGCAGAGCGACACCGCTTCCGGTGCCTCCTTTCGCGGCGATGGAGGAGGCGCCACGGGGGCGGGCGGCGGGGTGCGCACGAGCGTGGAGGCATTCGGTTTGAGCACCATGGTCTCGACGCCCTCGAGCCGCACCGCGAGCTGGCCGCGCTCGTTGTGGACCTGGACCTGATAGCGGGAACCCGACTGGCGCCGGACCCGGACGAAGCTCGTGTTGGAGATCGCGCCGAACAGCTCCAGCCGCTCCACGGCGAAGGGGACCAGCGGCCGCTCCCGCTCGCCGTTGAACAGCACGAGCGCCTGCATGGCCGCATCCAGCAGGCGTGGGTCGATCAGGTAGGCGCCCTGTTCGGCCTCGCGTGGGCGGCGGACCTCTCCGCAGGCCATGTCCTGGCCACCGGTCCAGCGGCCCAGGCCGCAGAACGAGGGGCCATAGCGCAGGCCTGACGCCAGGAGCCGCGCCTGGATCTCTTCCGATTCGAGCGTGGGGCCCGCTGCCAGTCGGGCCTTCAGCTCCTGCACGTCGATAGTCTCCGGCTCCGAGCGGAGCGGCCGCACGGTGCCGCGCGCGGCTTCCACACCCTCCGCGGAGACGTGGAACACACGGCCCCCCTCCACGGGGGCCTCGAAGCGCACGGACACGAGCGTTCCCTCGCCTGTTGCGACGATGGGCCTCAGGAAGAGGACGTCCTCGAACGTCACGCCACCCCGCAGCCCCTCGTCGAGGCGGGCGGCGGCTTCCCGGACGAGCTCGATCGTTCCGACGCCTGGCAGCAGCGGCTTCCCATCCACGCGATGCTCGTTCGCGAGTGGATGGGTGGTGTCGAGGCGCATCGAGTGCACCTCGCCCCCGGTCGGCTCGGAGAGCAGTCCGTGCCTCACCTTGTTCTCGCCCATGAACCAGAAGGGGCGGTGCTCGAAGGGATACCCTGGCAGTCCCAGCCGGCGTGCGCCCCTGCGGGGCACGAGCCCTTCCCAGGGCAGCTCGAGGCCTTCGACATAGACCTCCGCGAGCAGCCAAGCCCGTTCCTCATCCAACGGCGCCTCACCGGAGAGCTTCTCCCGCATGAAATCCGAGAAGGCGCGTTGCGCGCGCGATGACTTCGGGCGAGCCGTCGTCTCGCCGTGCAGGACCGCGTCGTGAGCACGCCCGGCCCGCACGTCACGCAGCGTCTGCAGCAGCTCCCCGGTGGTGCCCACAACGGTCGCCAATCGGTGGGACCAATGGTCCCGGCCCGTGCGGAGCGAATAGGCGATATCGCCGAGCGAAGCGTCCGGATGGCGCTCCAGCCACGCGACGAGCGCTGCGGCCCGGGCCACCAGCGCGGAGGCGGTCTTCGCCGACAGGAGGATGACCTCGGGTCCCTGCCGGGCACTCGGCGGCGTCTCGGGCGGCGCCTCGAGGACGATGTGCGCATTGGCCCCGCCGAAGCCGAACGAACTCACGCCAGCGCGGAGGGGCACGCCCGGACGGGCTGGCTCCCAGGGGACGTTCTCCTCGAGAACCTGGAGCCGGCTTCCGAGCTCGATATAGGGATTGAGCCGCTCGAAGCCCACGAGGCCCGGCAACAGCCGGTGCCGGAAGGCGAGGAGCACCTTGGCCACCGAGGCGAGTCCAGCCGCCGCCTCGAGGTGTCCGAGGTTGGTCTTGAGCGAGCCGACCGCGACCTTCGATGTGTCCCCCGCCTTGCCGAGCGCCTGCTCCAGGGCGGCCATTTCGATGGGGTCGCCCAGCCGGGTTCCCGTCCCGTGGGCCTCGACGTAACCGATCGTCGAGGGCTCCACGCCCGAGCGCTCGATGGCCTCGCGCAGCACCGCCGCCTGGGCTCGGGTGCTCGGGGTCGCCAGGTTGTTGGCGCGGCCTCCGTGGTTGTCGGCGGCCCCGCAGATAATGGCGTGGAGCCGGTCTCCGTTCGCCTCCGCTCGTGCGAGCGGGCGCAGCACGAGCACCACCACGCCCTCACCCCGGACGTAGCCGTTCGCCTCCGCGTCGAACGTGCGGCAACGGCCGTCCGGACTGAGCATGCCGTTCTTGCTCAGCGCGACGTGCACGGCGGGGCTCAGGATGACGTTGACTCCGGCGACGATGGCCTGATCGATGCGCCCCAACTCCAGCGCCTCGACGGCGCGCACGAGGGCCACCAGCGAGCTGGAGCACGCCGTGTCGACGACGAAGCTCGGGCCGTGCAGGTCGAGGAAGTACGACAGCCGGTTGGCGAGAATCGAGGCCGCCATGCCGGACATCGCATAGCCATCCATCGTGTTGTTCGACGCACTGGCCAGCTCCCAGTAGTCGCTGCCGAGCGCCCCGACGTAGACGCCCGTCCTGCTCCCCGCGATCTGGGCCGCGGATATGCCAGCGTCCTCGAGCGCGTGCCAGGCCGTCTCCAGCAGGAGCCGCTGGCGGGGATCCATCGCGCGCGCCTCGCGCGGCTGGATGCCGAAGAAGGCGGCATCGAATCCACGCACGTCCCGCAGGAAGCCGCCGAACGCACTATTCGAATAGAAGCCCTCGCAGGGATCTCCCTCGAGGGCGGCGCTGTTCCAGCGATCGGCGGGGACGCGGCCCACCGCCGACCGGCCCGACACCAGGAGCGACCAGAGCTCGTCGAGGTCATCCGCCTCCGGGAACCGGCCCGCGGCGCCGATGATGGCGACAGCCCGCGGATCGGCGCCACCCGGAGAGGGGTGCTTGGGCTTCATTGCGGCCTTCTCCCGCCGCAGCTCGGGGCCCGGCTCCGGGGGCTCGGTTCGCACGAGCCCGGGGTGTTTCTCGGCGAGATGCTCGGCGAGCTGCTCGAGGCTCGAGGCCTCGTAGAAGAGGTTGGGCTGGACCCGGACCCCGAACTCCTTGGTGAGCCGGACGGCCAAGCGAGTGAAGGACAGGGAGTCGAAGCCCAGGCTCCCCAGCCGCTCGGAGCCCGAGATGGCTCCGAGCGGGCGTCCCAGCACGGCCGAGACGCAATCGACGATACGCTGGTACAGCTTGCGCCGCGACCCATCCCGTGCGTCGGCCGGGGCGGGCCGCGCGGCGGAGGAGGGCATCTCCGACAAGCGCTTGCGGTCGACCTTCCCACTGCCCGTGAGGGGCAACTCCATGCGCGTGTGGAGCTCGCTCGGAACCATGTAGTCCGGCAGCGCCTCCCGGAGAGACGCGAGCAGCGCCTCCGTGTCGAGCGTCTGCTGGGGGGTGGGCACGACGTAGCCCACCAGCCGGGGCCCCGGCGCGTCCGAGCGCAGGACGACCGCCACGTCCCGTACCCCGGGGCGCGCGCGCAGCCGGCTCTCGATCTCTCCGAGTTCGATGCGGTAGCCGCGCAGCTTCACCTGGGTGTCGATCCGCCCGAGACACAGGATTTCTCCCGAGGGAAGGACACGCGCGAGATCGCCCGTCTTGAAGACGCGCTGCGGTGCGGCGCCGAACAAGGGGAGGTCGAGGAACTTGCGCGCCGTGAGCTCGGGCGCGCGGTGATAGCCCTCGGCGAGCCCCTCTCCGCCGATGAACAACTCGCCCACCATTCCGGGGGGGACGGCGTTCATGAACCGATCCAGCACGTACAGCGACGTATTCGCGATGGGGCCGCCGATCGTGATGGGACCCGTGCCGTTCAGCTCCGACACACTGGACCAGACGGTCGTCTCGGTGGGGCCGAACATGTTGAAGAGAGCGCCCACGCGGGGCAGCAGCGCCTCGGCCAGCTGGCGCGGGAGGGCTTCGCCGCCGCAGAGGGCCCGGAGCCTCTTGTTGCCGGGCCACTCCACCGTGAGCAGCATGGACCAGGTCGCGGGCGTGGCCTGCATGACCGTGACGGGCACGCGCTCGAGGATCTCCCGGAGTGCGAAGGCGTCCTTCGTGGCGGGGGTGGGGACCATCTCCAGCCGTGCGCCCTCGACGAGCGGCAGGAAGATCTCGAGGACCGAGATGTCGAAGGCGGGGGTCGTCAGGGCCAGCACGACATCGTCCAGACCCAGGCCCGGGAAGCGCGCCATAGAGGCCAGGAAGTTCGCGACGGCGCGCCGGGTCACACGCACGCCCTTGGGCTCTCCGGTGGACCCCGACGTGTACATCACGTAGGCGAGGCTCGAGGGCGGCCTGTCCGCCGGGGCCGTGGAAGGCCCAATCGACGAGAGTTCGATGAAGTGAGTCGTCTTGCCCAGCTCCGGGTGCCGCTCGCGCGAGGGCGCGTCCCCGATGATGGCGACGGGGTTCGCGTTGTGGGCGATCCGCACGAGCCGTTCGCTGGGGAACTCCGGATCGAGCGGGACATAGGCTGCGCCGGCGCGGAGGACTGCGAGCAGTGAGGCGACCAGATCGAAGCCACGGGTGACCAGGACCCCCACGAGGGGCTCCTCAAGCGCGGGCTGCCGGGAGAGCACACCCACCAGTTCGGCGGCGATGGCGTTGGTGCGCGCGTCGAGCTCCGCGTACGTCATGGAGCGCTCGCCCATGGAGATAGCCACACGGTCCGGGAACCGTGCCGCCTGGTCGCGGACGCGGGCGTCGATGCTCGCGGCGGGGATCCCGGCGCGAGTTGCCTCCAATTGGCCGGCGAGCCGGGCGTGCTCGGCGGGCCCGGTGAGAGGGAGCTCGAGCACACGGACGTCCGGATCCCGGACGAACGCCTCCAGCAGGCGCTCGAACTGCGCCGCGAGGCTCTCGACGAAGGCCTCGTCGGCGAACTCGAGCCGATGATCGAAGCGCAACGTCAACCGGCCCTGGCACTCGGCGAAGGTGAGCTCGAGGTCGAAGGCCGACTCCCCACGAGGTGGCTCCTGGGGGATGACCTCAAGGCCGGGCAGATCGATGGAGACACGGCGCAGCCAGCCGGGGGACTCGTTGATGCAGACGTTGAAGCGCCGGCCGCTCCCACCGTCCGGGAGCGCTGCGGAGATGGGTGCCAGACCCACGGCGCCGTACTGGCGCGCGTCACGCCGTTGCGTGTCAATCGAGTGCAGGATCTCCCGGCAGGTGGACGCGGTCCCCGCTTCGATGACGAGCGGCTGCGTTTGCGTGAAGCAGCCAACAAAGCCCTTGAGCCCGGGGGGACGGACCGAGAGGGTATGAGCCAACACGAAGCGGTCCGCCTCGACGTAGCGCAGCAGCAGTCCGCCGAACAGCGACGCCATGGCGCGGAAGAGGCTGCTGCCCAGCTCCCTGGCCCGCTCGCCGAGGGCGCGGGACAGCGGCTCGGGCAGCACATGGTAGTGATGCGCGCTCGCGTTGCCCGCCGCCGCACGTCCTCCTGCGGCGAGCGTCACGGACAGGGGAACACCGCGCAGCCTCTCGGCGAAATGAGCGCAGGCCCGGGCTCGCGACGCCTCGTTCTCGGCGAGGCGCTCGGTCTTCGTGAAGTCCAGGAACAGCGGCACCTGGGACGGGCGGATGGACGGCTCCGAGGCCCGGTAGTGCCGCGCGATGGCGGCACAGAAGTCCACGTGGGTCACGCCATCGAAGACGGCATGGTGGCAGTCGAAGACGAAGACCGACTCCCCTGGCATCTGCAGGATGGCAGCCCGATAGAGCGGACCCTGGAGCAGATCGAAGGGCTCGGTGGTCAGGGTGTCGAGGCGGGTCGCCAGTTCGCTCTCGCGTACCTGCTCGATCGACACGTACGCGGGGTGCGCTTCCAGCTCAAGCCACAGTTGGTCGGCGTCTTCCACGAACCGAGAGCGCGCGAGCACATGCTCCTGCTCCAGCGTCGCCCTGATGGCCGCAGCCAATCGCTTCACATCAAGGGCGCCCCGCAGCCGGTAAATAGAGCCGATGTTGTACGCCAAGCTCCGTGGTGCGCGCAGCCACTCGACGTAGAAGCTTTCCTGACTCAGAGTCGGACGAGTACGCATAGATGGGAAAACTGAAAAAATTTTAAATCCTTCAATACTCGCATCGCCCGGTGATACCTGACAAGACTATCAGTGCACCAAGGAACGACCCGCAGTGTGTTCTGTTCTAATGGGCTTTAGGAAGTTAGGTGAACAAAGAGGCGTAGAAGCCCGAGGATGGGCCTGAGCCGTTCAAGTGGACATACCTCGTAAGTCGGCTACACGGGCGGTGGCGGTAGTGTCCATGGAGCGGAAGAGACGCATCACCCCGGAGTTCAGGTGCGTATTCCGGCCATTGCGATCACTTGTTCCGGGCGAAGCCGATCACCGATTCCGGCTCAAGCCGATCACCAGTTCCGGGCGAAGCCGATCATGGGAGCGGAGCGACGCTGGTGCCCCTCACTTCTCCGGCTTCGGCTCGGTCGTCAACTTTCCATGCTGCTTGCGGATGGACTCGCCCAGCAGCTTGATGCGGTGGGCGTTGTGGACCACCCGGTCGAGGATGGCGTCCGCGACGGTCGCATCACCGATGAGCGCGTGCCACTGCTTGGGGTCGAGCTGGGAGGTGATGACGGTGGAAGCAGTTCCACACCGGTCCTCCAAGATTTCGAGCAGGTCCCTTCGCTCGTTGGCGGTCA